>DRQL01000342.1 GCA_011371465.1 Gammaproteobacteria bacterium
CAGTGCGGGGATGGCACTGGTGGCCGCGTTGCTTGCGCTGGCCGTCTGGTGGTCACTGGACTTCCTGTACCAGCCGTCCGAGCGGGCGCTGCTGGCTGCCGAAAGACCGATGCAGGCCGGTGTGGAGCAGGTTGTACCTACCGGGACCGGTGCACAATGGTCAGGACTGGTGCGGGAGCAACGCACGCTGGCGGTGCTGACGCTGGCCGTGTTGTATGCCATTTTTATCGCCGCCCTGGGCTATCGTCTTGGCCGGATCCACCGCGCACTGGACCGCTACGCGTGCCGGCTGGGCATCCAGCTGCCCCCCACACCGGAGGGTGATGGAATCGGGCGCCTGGGCAAACGGATCGAGCGTATGAGCGAGGAAGTCATTGCCGAGACCTCGGCGCTGGAGTACCAGGCGCGGCACGACAGTCTGACCAGCCTTCCCAACCGGGCCATGCTGTTCGAACGGCTGGAAGCCGGACTGGCGGACGCGCTGGAGCACGACGAACCCCTGTCCCTGCTGATCCTGGACCTGGATCGTTTCAAGGAAGTCAATGATACCCTCGGCCACCAGGTCGGCGACCGCATGCTGCAGGAAGTCGGTCGTCGCCTGGAGTCGGTGTTGCGCCGCACCGATATGGTGGCCCGGCTCGGCGGGGATGAATTTGCCGTGCTGTTGCCCGGTGCCGGCATGCCGGTGAGCAAAGCGATCTGCCGCAAGATTCTCGCGCAGCTGGAATCGCCCGTGAAGGTGGAGAACCTGCGCCTGCGGGCCGCGGTCAGCATCGGCGTGGCGCAGTGCCCCGATCACGGCCGGGATGCCAGCCTGCTGATGCGCCACGCGGACATCGCGATGTACGAGGCCAAGCGCAGGCAGCAGGGGTTCGCCTTTTATACGCCCGACCGCGATGAATATTCGATCAGCCGTCTGGGTCTGTCGAGCGAGTTGCGGGACGCGATCAGCGAAGACCAGCTCATCCTCGAGTACCAGCCGATGGTCGATATCCGCAGCGGCAGGATTTTCTGCGCCGAGGCGCTGGTGCGCTGGCAGCACCCGCAGTACGGCCTGATTCCGCCGGAAGAGTTTATTCCCACCGCCGAGCAGACCGGCGTCATCCGTCCCATGACCCTGTGGGTCATCGATCGCGCCCTGAAGCAGGCGGCGGTATGGAGTCGCAGCGGGATCGATCTGCAGATCAGCATCAACCTCTCGGTGCGCTGCCTGCAGGATCGCAGCCTGCCGATGCAGGTACAGAAACTGGTGGACCGGTACAACGTCGACCCGCAACACGTGATACTGGAAATCACGGAAAGCGCCATTATGAATGATCCGCTGACAGCACGACGGGTCATGCGCCGGCTGTCCGGCATGGGCTTTAACCTGTCGATCGATGATTTTGGTACCGGTTATTCTTCACTGGCCTATCTCAAGCAACTGCCGGTCAACGAGATCAAGATCGACAAGTCCTTCGTTACCCGCATGGACGAGGATGAAAACGATGCGGTTATCGTGCGCGCCACCATCGACCTGGCGCACAATCTTGGCCTGAAAGTGGTGGCCGAGGGCGTGGAAAGCGGTGACGTGTGGAACCTGCTGGAGATGCTGGGTTGCGATACCGCGCAGGGTTTCTATATCCGCAAGCCGCTGAAACCACAGGAGCTGGCGGCCTGGATCAGTTCCCGCGACTACCGGCAGACGCGCTGGATGGCGCCCTTGCGGTTCGCCACGTAGGAGCGGTCCCCTGACCGCGAAAGCAGAACCCGGCCATCGCGCCGAAGGCCGGCGCTCCTGCAGTGGGGGGTGGTATACCCTGTGTCCCGTCCCGCTAGACCGACTTCGCCTGTTCAATGGCGTTGCCGATGTACGCCGCGGGTGTCAGCGCGGCCAGTTCCCGCTTCGCCGGTTCAGGGATGTCCAGTGTTTCAATGAAGGTCTGGAGTGATTCGGCGCTGATGCCCTTGCCGCGGGTAAGCGCCTTGAGCTTTTCGTAGGGCTGCTCCACGCCGTAACGACGCATGACGGTCTGCACCGCTTCCGCCAGTACTTCCCAGGTGGCGTCCAGGTCGGCCTTCAGCCGTTCCGGGCTGGCTTCCAGTTTGCCGACCCCGCGCAGCAGCGAGTCGAAGGCGATGACGGAATGCGCGACGCCTACGCCGAGGTTACGCAGCACCGTGGAATCACTCAGGTCGCGTTGCCAGCGGGACACCGGCAGTTTCATGGCCAGGTGGTCGAAGATGGCGTTGGCGATGCCCAGGTTGCCCTCGGCATTTTCGAAGTCGATGGGGTTGACCTTGTGCGGCATGGTCGAGGAACCGACTTCGCCGGCCACCGTTTTCTGTTTGAAATAGCCCAGCGAGATGTAGCCCCACACGTCGCGCGCAAAGTCGATCAGGATGACGTTGAAGCGTGCCAGGGCATCGAACAGCTCGGCGATATAATCGTGCGGCTCGATCTGGGTGGTGTACCGGTTCCAGTCCAGTCCCAGCCCGCCAATGAAATCGCGCGCAAACCCTGGCCAGTCGACATCCGGGTAGGCGCTCAGGTGCGCGTTGTAATTGCCCACCGCGCCGTTGATCTTGCCCAGCAGTTCAACCGCGGCGACCTGGTCACGCTGGCGGCGCAGGCGCCAGACCGTGTTGGCGATTTCCTTGCCCAGCGTGGTCGGGGAGGCCGGCTGCCCGTGGGTGCGCGACAGCATCGGCAGTTCCGCCGTGCTGTGGGCCAGTGCAGAGAGCGTCTGGATGAGTTCATCGAGTTGCGGCAGCAGGACCTGGCCGCGCGCCTCGCGCAGCATCAGGGCATAGGCCAGGTTGTTGATGTCCTCGGAGGTGCATGCGAAATGGATGAATTCGCTGACCGCCTCCAGTTCATCGTTGCCGGCGATTTTTTCTTTCAGGAAATACTCCACGGCCTTGACGTCGTGGTTGGTGGTGCGCTCGATGTTCTTGACGCGCTGGGCGTCCTCCTCGCTGAACTTGTCGGCGATGCCGTCGAGCACCTTGCCGGCGTGTTCGCTGAGCGCCGGTACTTCCGGGATGCCCGGGTGTGCGGCCAGCGCCTGCAGCCAGCGCACCTCGACCAGTACCCGGTGCCGGATGAGGCCGAATTCGCTGAAGATCGGGCGCAGTGGCTCGGTTTTACGGGCATAGCGGCCGTCGACGGGGGATACCGCGGTCAGTGAGGTCAGGTCCATGGCGGGTTCGTGTTTCCTGTTGTTCAGGCGGCCAGTTGCCGCAGTACATAGTGCAGGATACCACCGTGCCGGTAGTATTCGATTTCCTGCGGGGTGTCGATGCGTACGCGTGCCTGGAAGCGGGTTTCTTCGCCTTCTTCATTGACCGCGCGTACCGTAACCTGTTTGGCCGAGCCATCGCCCAGGCCGTCGATGTGATAGCTCTCGGTGCCGTCCAGTCCCAGCGAAGCGGCGGTTTCCCCGTCCAGGTACTGCAGGGGCAGGATGCCCATGCAGACCAGGTTGGTGCGGTGAATGCGTTCGTAGCTTTCCGCGATGACGGCGCGTACGCCCAGCAGGCGCGGGCCCTTGGCAGCCCAGTCGCGCGATGAGCCGGAGCCGTATTCCTTGCCCGCCAGTACCACCAGCGGGGTACCTTCGTCGCGGTAGCGCATGGCCGCGTCGTAGATACTCATCTGCTCGCCGCTGGGCTGGTGTACGGTCACGCCGCCCTCGGTGCCGGGGGCCATCAGGTTGCGCAGGCGGATATTGGCAAAGGTGCCGCGCATCATGACTTCGTGATTGCCGCGCCGGGAGCCCAGCGAGTTGAAGTCGCCCGGTTGCACGCCCTGCGCCAGCAGGTATTCGCCCGCCGGGCTGTCAGGCTTGATGGCGCCGGCCGGGGAGATGTGGTCGGTGGTGACCGAGTCGCCCAGCAGCGCCAGCGCGCGGGCGCCCTGGATATCCGTGACTTCGCCGGGGGTTTTGCGCATGCCTTCAAAGTAGGGCGGGTTGCGGATATAGGTCGAATCGTCGCTCCAGCCAAACAGCTGGCCCGCGGGGGATTCCAGTTCCACCCAGCGGTCGGCACCCTTGAACACATCCCGGTAGACGCTGGTGAATTCTTCCCGGTTGACGTTCTGCGCCACCGCGTCGTTGATCTCTTTCTGCGTGGGCCAGATGTCTTTCAGGAACACGTCCTTGCCGTCGGCATCCTGGCCCAGGGGTTCACGGTATACATCGATATTCATGGTGCCGGCGATGGCGTAGGCGACGACCAGCGGCGGCGAGGCCAGGTAGTTCATGCGCACTTCGGCATGCACCCGCCCTTCGAAGTTACGGTTGCCCGACAGTACCGAGCATACCGACAGGTTGCCTTTTGCAATGGCCGCGGATACCGGCTCCGGCAGCGGGCCGGAGTTGCCGATGCAGGTGGCGCAGCCGTAGCCGATGACATGGAAACCCAGGGTTTCCAGGTCGGTCAGCAGGCCAGCCTGTTGCAGGTACTCGGTGACCACCTGTGAGCCCGGCGCCAGCGAGGTCTTCACCCAGGGTTTGACCTGGAGGCCGAGCGCGGCGGCTTTCCTGGCCACCAGCCCGGCGCCCAGCATGACGGAAGGATTGGAGGTGTTGGTGCAGGAGGTGATAGAGGCGATCACCACGGCGCCGTCGTCCAGTTGGAAGTCCTGCCCGTTGATGTTGCCCGCGGCGGGTTGGCTGTGCAGGTCGCGTTCGGTTTTCAGCGCGCTCAATGCCGTATTGAACATGGCTTTCGAATCGCTCAGTGGAATGCGGTCCTGCGGTCGCTTGGGACCGGCGAGACTGGGTACCACCGTCGACATGTCGAGTTCCACGACGCTGGTGTATTCGGCCGGTGCCTGGCCGGGGGTACGGAACATGCCCTGTTCCTTTGCGTAGGCTTCCACCAGCGCGATCTGTTCCTCGTCGCGTCCCGACAGGCGCAGGTAGTTCAGTGTTTCCTCATCGACCGGGAAGATGCCGCAGGTGGCGCCGTATTCGGGCGCCATATTGGCCAGCGTGGCGCGGTCGGCCAGTGACAGGTGGTCGAGGCCGTCGCCAAAGAATTCCACGAACTTGCCGACCACGCCGTGCTTGCGCAGCATCTCCACCACCAGCAGCACCAGGTCGGTCGCCGTGGCGCCTTCCGGCAGTTCGCCGCTCAGGTTGAAACCGACCACCTGTGGAATCAGCATGGAGACCGGCTGGCCCAGCATGGCGGCCTCGGCCTCGATGCCGCCCACCCCCCAGCCCAGCACGCCCAGGCCGTTGATCATGGTGGTGTGTGAGTCGGTGCCGACCAGGGTGTCGGGGTAGGCCTGCAGTACACCGTTGTTCTCCTGCCCGAATACGACACGGCCCAGGTATTCCAGGTTGACCTGGTGCACGATACCGGTGTCCGGCGGTACCACCTTGAAATTGGAAAAGGCTTTCTGGCCCCACTTGAGGAAGCTGTAGCGTTCCCGGTTACGCTGGTATTCGATTTTGGCATTCAGGTCGATGGCGCCGCTGTTGCCGAAGCTGTCGATCTGCACCGAGTGGTCGATCACCAGCTCGGCGGGTTGCAGCGGATTGATCTTTTCCGGGTCGCCACCCAGCGCTTTCATGGCATCACGCATCGCGGCCAGGTCGACCACGGCCGGTACGCCGGTAAAGTCCTGCATCAGCACGCGCGCCGGGCGGTAGGCGATCTCCTGGCTGGGCTCCGCCTTTGGGTCCCAGTGGATCAACGCCTCGATGTCATCACGCGTGACCGTCTGGTCGTCTTCAAAACGAAGCAGGTTTTCGAGCAGTACCTTGAGCGAATAGGGCAGGCGCGAAACGTCTTTTTCCAGCGCGGGCAGACGATAGATCTCGTAGGTGTTGGAACCCACAGACAGGCTGCTGCGGGTGGAAAAACTGTTGCTCATGCAATGCTCCTGCGAACCGTTATTCAGGCGAGCGCGCAATTATGGGCTATTTGAAATCGGCTGGATAGTAGTGGCGGGTCTGCGGGATCTGGCCGGGGCCGGTCCGGTCGTTCCCTCGTCATTGCGAGCGTAGCGCGGCAATCTCATGCAATGGAGTCCATCTGTCTGAGATTGCCGCGTCACTTCCTTCCTCGCAATGACGAATGAATCAGGGCTTCAATAAACTATAATATAAACAATGAATTGATAGTTATTATTAATGTAAATTAACATGATCTTTCAGCAGCGCCGTCGCCGCCTCGGCCAGCTTGCGCCGGCCCAGCAACAGTCCCAGCCGGGTGCCGCCGCACTGGCGCCATAACACCGCTGAGCGCATGGCGGCCAGCAGCAGGGCGCGCACCTGGTTAGCCACCGCGGTGTCGGTCAGGCGGGCGGGCTCGCCGTTGACCATGATGCGTGGTTTGAGTGTGCTGACGGTATGCGCGTAGATGTCGGCGAGGTTGGCTAACAGGTTGGGGTGGTCGATCGCGTAATGGACGTTTTGTTCCTGCGCGCGCCGGATATCTTCACCCAGTGTGTCGAGCAGGTCGGCGCGTTTGCTGAGTTTCCTTTCCAGGTGCAGCAGGACCACCAGGTAACGACTCAGTTCAGTATCCGGTTTCTCCGGACCGTTCATCAGTTGTCGTTGCAGCAGGCGCAGGCCGGTACTGACCTTGCCGATATCACCGTACACATCGGTCACAACAGGGGCGTCGATTTTCAGTACGCTGTTCAGGCTGGCCTGCAGTGCATCCAGGTCAACCGGTTTGCCGCGCGCGGTTTGCTGCACCAGGTGCAGGGCCTGCAGTATACCGGCGAACGCCAGCGCGCGGTCTGTGTCGGTATGGTTCGCAGGACTCATGCGCAGATCGTACCACCGCCGAGGCAGCGATCGCCGTCGTAGAGCACAATGGCCTGTCCCGGCGTCACGGCACGTTGCGGTTCGCTGAAACGCACCTGCATGCGGTCGTCCTGCAGCCCGACGATTTCGCAGGCCTGGTCCGCCTGCCGATAGCGGATGCGGGCGTGACAGCGTAACGGGGCAGCGGGTGCGTGACCGGAGATCCAGTGCAGGTCTTCGGCTACCAGTGCGGGCCTGAACAGGGCAGGGTGGTCATTCCCCTGCGCGACCAGCAGCTGGTTGGTGTCCATGCGTTTGCCCACCACGTACCAGGGCTCGTCACCGGCTTCGCGCAGGCCGCCGATACCCAGGCCCTGGCGCTGGCCGATGGTATGAAACATCAGGCCCTGGTGTCGGCCCAGCACCTGGCCTTCCACGGAAACGATGTCACCGGGCTGCGCGGGAAGATAGCGCTGCAGGAAGGCGGTGAACTTGCGTTCGCCGATAAAGCAGATGCCGGTGCTGTCCTTTTTGTTGAAGTTCGGGAAGCCCAGCTTTTCAGCCAGGGAGCGCACTTCCGGTTTCGACAGTTCACCCAGGGGAAACTCGGCGCATCCCAGCGCTGCCTGGTCCAGGCGGTACAGGAAATAACTCTGGTCCTTGTTGCTATCCCTGCCTTTCAACAGGCGGCGCTGCCCGGGCGGTCCGTCGACGCGGGCGTAATGGCCGGTCGCAATGCGGTCCGCGCCGAGCCCGGCCGCGTATTCCGGGAAGGCCCTGAACTTGATTTCCTGGTTGCAGAGTATGTCCGGGTTGGGGGTACGACCGGCGCGATACTCGGCGAGAAAAAAAGCGAACACACGGTCCCAGTATTCGGCCGAGAAGCTGACCGTGTGCAACGGTATGTCCAGGCAGTCGGCAACGGCGCGCGCATCGGCGAGGTCCTGTGCCGCAGGACAGTAATCCGCTTCGTCGTCCTCGTCCCAGTTTTTCATGAACAGTCCTTCCACCGGGTAGCCCTGTTCCAGCAGCAGTGCGGCTGCGACGGCCGAGTCGACGCCGCCGGAAAGGCCCAAGATGATTTTATTCCGGCTCACGAAACCGGGTCCTGGTTCATGTCGGTCAGCAGTTCGAGCGGGTAGCGTTTGCCGTCCAGGTAGTCTTCAATGGATTTGAGTACCATCGGGCTCCTCAACTGGTCTTTGCGCGCACGGATTTCCTCCAGGGTCAGCCAGTGTGCGGCTACGATGCCGGTATCGAGCGCCTGCTGTTTATCTTCGTTGCTGCAGGTGCCGCAAAAGGTGAAGCGCAGGAAGGTGTCCTGCTTCCGTTGGCTGCGCCAGCGGTAGATACCCACCAGGGAACGTGGCTGAAACTGCCAGGCGGTTTCTTCCCGGCATTCCCTGACGGCGGCAGCGACCAGGCTTTCATGGTCTTCCAGGTGACCGGCCGGCTGGTTGAAACGGGTTGCGCCGCCGATCATTTCCTCGACCATTAAAAATCGTTCCTGTCGCTCTGCGACGACAGCGACGGTGACACGGGGCTTCCAGACCAACATGCAGCGACTCTCCGGTATTTTAATGAATTAACGTATAAACAAATGGTTATATAATATAATTGATGTTGCTTTGCAAAAATATGCCCAGAGTAGGCGTCATAGACTTGACATTATTTCAGAGGTAAATAAAGTAGCACCATGACCGACGCCACTTTGCGCGGGTTCGCCTCCGGTACCCCAGGCAGTTAATGATCTGGCCCGGGGAACTGGCAGAGTGTCCAAGGCCATAATAATAACGCTGGAATTGCCCCGCGCAGATTCTGGACAAACTATATAACACGACAAAACGTGAGGAGGAGTCATCATGCAAAAAGTCGTAAAGCAATTGTTCCTGTCAGGTGTATTGCTGGCAGTTACCCTCGGTAATGCCTTCGCTGAAGAAGTGCTGAAGCCTTTTGTGCTGGCGTACACCACCAGTGGTGACGTTCAGGCAGTGGCGGACGAAGTCAAGGGCAAGGTGGAAGCGGCCGGTTTTGAAATTGCCGGTACCTATTCCCCCTACGATGGCGCCATCATTATCGCTATCACCAATGACGATCTGAAAAAAGCCGCAGCCAGTTCCGACTTCGGTGGTTACGAAGCCGGTCAGCGTGTGTCGGTAACCAAGGTGGGTGACGAGGTCCAGGTGAGCTACAGCAACCCTGAGTACTACGCCAATGCCTACCGCCTGGAAGACACTTCGGACGCCAGCAAGGCGCTGAAGAGCCTGGAAACGGCACTGGGCAAGAAGGAAACCTTCGGTACCGGCGAGAAGCAGCTGAGTGCTGCCGACCTGCGCAAGTACCACTACATGTTCGGCATGGAGTACTTCGACGATCCCAGCGAACTGGCTTCCTATGACAGCCAGGAAGAAGCGATCGCCGCAGTGGAAGAAGGTCTGGCCCAGGGCCGTGGCGGTGCTACCAAGGTATACCGCATCGACATCCCGGGTAAGGACGAGACCGTTTTCGGTGTTGCCCTGAACGACAGTGGCTGCAGTGGCGACGAGTACATCATGAGTCGCGTCGACAAGGACAAGCTGCGTTCCACCGCTCACCTGCCGTATGAGATCCTGGTATCGGACGGTGATGTCTATGCACTGTATGCACGTTTCCGCATCGCCATCAGCTGGCCTCATCTGCCGATGATCCAGAGCGAAACCGGTGCTACGTTCTTCAATATCATGTGCGCACCCAACGCCATTGAAGAAGCACTGATCAACGCTGCAGGCGGCGAGATCTAGATCTACAAGTACGAATAAAGCAGTACCCCTGGCCCCCGCGACCGCAAGGTCCCGGGGGCTTTTTTTGGCGGGAATGCCGGCCTTTGGCGCGAAGGCCGGGGTCTGTTTTCGCGGTCAGGGGACCGCACCTGCGAGGGAAAACCCTGTTGAGAGCGCCGGCCTCTGGTACAATCCCGCGATCTTTTTCAGCAGTCGGGAATACTCATGGGTTATCAGAAGATTGTCGTGCCGGACCAGGGCGAGAAAATTACTGTCAACGAAGATCTGTCGCTGAACGTGCCGGACCAGCCACTGATCCCCTTCATTGAAGGGGATGGTATCGGTGTGGACATTACGCCGGTCATGCGTGCCGTGGTCGATGCCGCGGTGGAGAAGGCGTATGGCGGCAAACGGCGTATTTCGTGGATGGAAATCTATGCCGGGGAAAAAGCCAACGAGGTGTACGGTGAAAACACCTGGATGCCGGAGGAGACCCTGCAGGCCATCAGGGATTTCGCGGTATCGATCAAGGGTCCGCTGACCACGCCGGTCGGTGGCGGTATACGCTCGCTGAACGTGGCCCTGCGCCAGGAGCTGGACCTGTACCTGTGCCTGCGACCGGTGCGCTATTTCGAGGGTACGCCCAGTCCGCTGAAAGCCCCGGAAAAGACCAATATGGTGATATTCCGTGAGAATTCCGAAGACATCTACGCGGGTATCGAATGGGAGGCGGGCAGCGCGGAAGTCCGCAAGGTCATCGATTTCCTGCAGAAGGAGATGGGGGTAACCAAAATCCGTTTCCCGGAGACTTCGGGAATCGGTGTCAAGCCCGTGTCCGCGGACGGTACCAAACGCCTGGTGCGCAGGGCGTTACAGTACGCCATTGACCAGGACCGCAGTTCGGTCACCCTGGTGCACAAGGGCAACATCATGAAGTTCACCGAGGGTGCGTTCAAGACCTGGGGCTACGAGCTGGCGAAACAGGAATTCGGTGCCGAGGAGATCGACGGCGGGCCCTGGTGTTCGTTTAAGAATCCGGTAACCGGCAGGGACATCATCGTCAAGGACGTGATTGCGGATGCCTTCCTGCAGCAGATCCTGCTGCGGC
>DRQL01000343.1 GCA_011371465.1 Gammaproteobacteria bacterium
CTATTTATTTGGGAATTGATTCCTAAATACTTATATCTATTTGTATTAGAATTATATTAAATATTCATAAATAACTTAATTACCAAATTGTTTTACAATTTCTCAATCCACGTCGAATTTTCTTACGCATTTATACCCGGTTCAGCCGGTATTTGCCGACAGGATTAACAATCACATCTCGCCGTTTGCCTGTAATGCGCAAAATCAACCTTATCCCGCTGTTTTATAACGCTGTGTAAAAACTGGTACAGCTTTTGCCTTGTAGCCAGTCAGCGACAAAAACTCGAACCACAGTGATCAAAAAGAAAATCACTAAACAGCAAGGTATACAACCAATGACAAAAAGCAGACCCCTGGCAGCCGTTGCTGCCGCCGCACTGATATGCGGGACTACGTTCGCCCAGGCCGACAGCTTCGATTTCCTGGCGTTGGGCAACAGTAATGAACGCGGGTACGCCGGCTTTACCCACAGCGCGGGCGGCATCAGCGTCGAAGCCACCGGCAGCTCTGCCGACGGGAAAACCCCGTATTTTGCTTACCTGGATTCAGGCAATGCCGGGCTGGGCGTCTGCAAGGCACTCACCGCGAGTAACCAGTGCACCCCGTCTTCCGATGACAACGTCACCTTTAACGAGTTGCTGCGACTGGATTTCAACCGGACCGTCACCCTCTCCGAAATCCTCTTCGTGAATGGCAGCCACGGCACGACCTTCAGCGGCACCTTTGACCTGGTGATCGACGGCGGCCCGCAAACGAGCTACAGCCTGGCGCATCTTTTCACCATGGACCTGACCGGCAAAACCTTTGATTTCATCAACCCGAACCTGCTGGGCGATACCGACAACCTGCAACAGTTCTATATCAGCTCGGTGGAAGTCAGCGCCGTACCGGTTCCGGCCGCGGCCTGGCTGTTTGTCTCCGGGATCCTCGGACTGGTGACGGTCGCCAGGCGTCACCCGGGATAAGCCAAAACCACCCCGGCCGGCGCAGCCCTTCCGGACCCGTTGTTACCGGGGTCCGGAAGGGCTTTTTTGTGCCATCCCCCCGGGCGGCAATCGAACCGCCTGTCCGTGCCGATGCCATCCGATCGGACCATTACTGCGAATACTGACCCCCATCAATGCCGGGAGCGGCGATCTGTGCGAGCTTGGCGGTACAAACCATCGCGCAGGAGAACCCCCGAAATGACCACTCAAGAAGAATCACTGATCGCAGACCCGGAAGAAATCGCCAACTCGCCACTCGGCGTCGAGCTGTCGGCATCCCAGTGCCGGGCGCTGGCAGGAAAGATGGCCGCACTGGGCATGAAGGATGGGCAGCACCTGATCGAGGAAGGCCGCAGCGATGACACCCTGTATCTCATTGTCAGCGGAGAAGCCGAAGTCGTGGTCAACTCCACTGGTGGTGACGAAGTGATCCTGCACCTGCTGCGCAAGGGCGACATCGCCGGCGAACTGGGCTTTGTCGACGGCAGACCGCACAGCGCTGGACTCAGGGTGGTTGAAACCTGCATCGCCTACAGCCTCAGCCGGGCGGATTTTGAAACCTTTCTCGAACAGGACCCGGACCTGGTATACAAGGTCATGCGTGCCATTGTCCGCACCGTGCACACCATCCTGAGTGACATGAACCTCAGCCACATGGAGATGAGCAACTACATTTACAAGCGACACGGCCGGTACTGAGCCTGTCGTCTCCGGGACAAGCTTCCTGTTTACCTGCCAACGGGGAAATACTGTGCCAGAAATGCCTGTACCGCTTCCCGGTAGGCATCGCTGTCCCGGTACCGGCTCCACAGGGCGCGCGAGCCGTGCCGGCCGGCCGTCGCGGGAACAAAAGCCACCTTGTGCTTCGATTCGATCGCCGCAAAGATACCGGCCCACTCCCCTGCCTCGTCGCGGGCCGAGGCAATCAATACCGGCACCCGGATGTCCCTGGCGGATGACTGTATCCAGGTAGCGCCCTTGCCGGCCCGCCGGAAATACTCTCCCGGGGAGAATGCCAGCACGCCATCGACCAGCCCGGGCGAAGTGCCGGCAAGCTGCAGCACCAGCGCAGCGGAATAGGAACTGCCCCAGGCAAGCACACCCCGCTCGCCGTAGTGCCTGCGCGCATAGCGGAGTGCGGCGCGGATATCAGGTAGCGCATCGACATAGCCGGTCGGAAGGTTTTTCTTCTCTGCCCGCTGCGCCGTTTCGTTAGCCACACCGTTCATACCACCCCCGGAGCGCTGGTCGACGGCCAGGCAGTTGTAACCCAGCCGGTTCAGCCAGGGCGCAATTTCCACGTACTCGCCGCGACTTGCGCCGGCCTGGTGGAACAGCACGATCACCGGGGCCGCTGCACTGGCATGAGGCGCATAGACCTCTGCGCTAACCGGCAACCCGTCTTCCGAGGGGAAAGTGATGTGCCCTGCCGCCTGCAACGCGGTGGATGCAAGCAACAGCAACAGCACTGGCGGAACTATGCTTTTACACATCTTTTTCATATCGATCCTCCTTGCCGACTGCATGCGCGCAACGTGCACACAGGACGTC
>DRQL01000344.1 GCA_011371465.1 Gammaproteobacteria bacterium
AACCGCGCACTGCGCAAGGATCCGACCCTGCAGGGAAAACTGGTTATCCGCCTGACCATTGCGCCTTCAGGAAAGGTTACCAGTATCAGCATGGTATCCAGTGAACTCGGTGACCCTCAGCTGGAACGCAAGCTGGTGCAGCGCATCAAGCTGTTCAACTTCGGCGCCAAGGCGGTTGACTCGGTCACCATCACCTACCCGATCGAGTTCCTGCCCGCCTAGCAGGCTGCTGAAATCAGGCAGGGACCCTCACCAGGTAGTCCAGCACGATCCCCGTAAACACCGCGGCACCAAACCAGTTATTGTTCAGGAAGGCCTGGAAACAGGCCCCGGGTTCACGCTCGCGGATCAGGTATTGCTGGTACAACGCCAGCCCCGCTGCCAGCAGCAGGCCGAAATAGTAGTACCCTCCCAGGCCGGCGACCTGCCCCACCATCAGCAACGCCAGCATCAACAGCACCTGGATGGCGGCGACGATGGCGCGATCCGCCTCGCCAAAGAGAATGGCCGTGGACTTGACGCCGATCTTCAGGTCGTCTTCCCGGTCCACCATCCCGTACATGGTGTCATAGGCCGTCGCCCACAGTACCGTTGCCACAAACAGCAGCCAGGCCACTTTCGGCACCGCACCGGTCTGCGCGGCAAACGCCATGGGCACGGCCCAGCCAAACGCAGCGCCCAGGAACACCTGCGGCAGGTGCGTGAACCGTTTCATAAAAGGGTACAGCGCCGCCAGGGCGACCCCCGCGAAAGACAACAGGATCGTCAGGCGGTTCATGAGCAACACCAGGCCGAATGCCGTCAGGCACAGCACCGCGAACAGCAGCAGCGCCTCCCCGGGTCTGACCAGGCCGGCGGCTACGGGTCGCGCCCGGGTACGTTCCACGTGCGGGTCGAATTTGCGGTCGGCATAGTCATTGATGACACAACCCGCGGAACGCATCAGCACGACACCCGCCGCAAACACCAGCAACACCCGCAGGTCCGGGCTGCCTTCACCCGCGATCCACAGTGCCCACAACATCGGCCACATCAGCAGGAAAATGCCGATCGGCCGGTCCAGGCGCATCAGCCGGACATACTGGGTCAGTCGTTCTCTCATGACAGCGCTGGAAAAAATACCCGCAATCCCTTATTTTCGTCGCATGAACGCTCGCCGGATCCTGCTCTATCTTACCTGCATGTACCCGCTGACGGGAATAGCAGCGCCGGCACCGCCGCCATTCTACAGCTGTACCGACTACCACTGTGACGAAGGCGAAACGGTTTCACTGTCCGCCGCGCAATGGCAGGAAATACGGGCGCTGTTTGCCGCGACGTCGAACGCACAGGAAGAACGTCAACAGATTCGCAAAGCCATCGCCCTGCTGGAGACACAGGTAGGCGCCATCACCGGCACCTCACGGGACCTGGCGAAGAACGTTGCCGGCGCCGGGCTGCCCGGCCAGCTTGACTGCATATCGGAATCGAAGAACACCACCACCTATCTGCGCCTGATGAACGAGGACGGACTGCTGCACTGGCACACGGTGGAAGAACGCCATCTCAGGCATCCCTGGATACTGGACCTGCACTGGTCCGCCGTCATCCGCGACAGGGACACCGGCCAGCGCTACGCGGTCGATTCCTGGTTCCTGGATAATGGTCAGCCGCCCTACATTCAGCCACTGGAGCAGTGGTTGTCAGGACGCGCCTTCGATAGCGGGCAGGAACAGCTCGGCGACCAGTAACGGCTTGCCGCCCGAGCGGAACACCGAGCGTCGCCCCCAGATGGCCGCCGGTTTCCGTTTCAGCCCCTGGCTCGCAGCACGGAACATCGCCTGCCCGCTGCGGATACAGGCCAGTTCCACCGCGCCACGCTGCAGGCCCGGGTCCGCGAACAGGAACGCCCCCAGCGGGCGGTTACCGAGGCGTGCCAGGCGCCGTTGCGCACCGGTCAAGGTACTTGCCGGCACCACGGTGCGGGCAAATACCCACGGCGTTCCGTCACACAGCAACTGAACCTGCCGTACCCAGCCGACCCGGCCGGCGGGCATACCCAGCGCGCGGGCCTCATCCAGCCGGGGACGCTGCCACCCTTCCGCCAGCACCCGCACCTCGAAACAACCGTCACAATGCTTCTTCAGGCGGTCTGTCAGGGACCCGGCATCCAGCAGCCAGGCACGCAGCGCCGGCGGGATCCGGGCACGCGACCAGCGCTCGTAGCGCAACCAGACGGGCATTGCACCGGTATTCACAGGGTGGGGCACGAACGGGCTTCTCCGCGGACTTCCGTCCGGTAAAAAAAGCGGATTATGACATAGATGCCGTTTCTGTAACCCGGTTCTCAGTTTGGGGCGGTGCCGGTGTGAAACAGGTCGCTGAATCGGCCCGTTCCGGAGTCGATAATTCCCCTACCCCACCGATGCAGGAGAAGGTGCCATGAACCAGCAGCTAGTACAGGGCCAGATCGCCGTCTGGCTGGAGCCCGGACGCAGAAAATGGTCACAGATGATCCACCGCTCCAGCCGGGCGCGCCTTGCCGCCCTGTCACTGGCCAGCATCGGCGGCTGCCTGCTGATGCTGTCGCCCCTGATCACGCTGGCGGTTGCCGCCATCGGCGGCGTCTATCTCTTCCAGCATATCCAGGGACCGCTCGACTGGTTCATGGTGGAGGTGCTGGGTGCGATCTGCCTGTTCAGCGGCTACCTCTCGATCCAGTTTTACCACACCCGCCCGCAAACCCCGCAGGGCGTGCGCGTGACCCGGGAACAGTCTCCCGAACTGCTGACCATGCTGGAGCGTCGCGTCACCCACTTCGGCGTCCGCGCCCCGGACACGCTCGAACTGACCCCTGACACCGATCTGAAAATACAGGCTACACCGGCATGGTCCGTGCCACTGTTACACCGCTACCGGCTGCAGATCGGGGCTCCGCTGCTGTACTTCCTGTCCCCGGGACAGTTTCGCCTGGCACTGGCAGGCGCTATCGCCGCCTCCGCACGCAGCCGACACAGCTGGAACGGCTGGCTGGCCCAGGCTGCTGAAGACTGGCCGCTGATCGTATCTGCGCTGGAACAGCGCAGCTCCCTGCTGGCCACCCTCATGCTCGCGCCGCTGCGATGGATTTCCCGGGTAACCCTCTCACTCAGCGCCGAACTGCGCGCCGAAAGGGTGCAGGTGCAGAGCCGCTGGGTACTGGAAAACACCGACGAACAGAAAGCCATGGAATACCTGTCCAACCTGGTCGTCGCCAACGCCTTCCTCAGCAGGCAGTACTGGTCAATGATCTACAAGGCCGCCGAACGCTGCCCGGCGCCGGTCGTCAAACCCTTTTCCCACTTTGGCCTGTTACTGGAAAAACTGCTCAGCGAACGCTCGGCCCGCCGCTGGCTGCTGCAGGCACAGACCCGCAGCAGCACCATCAGCGACGCGGACCTGCGCGACCTGCTGGCCGACCTGAATATCGAGCACCTGCACTGGTCCCGGCTGCCGGAAAAAAGCGCCTTCGACAACCTGTTCACTTCGACGGACATCCTCAAGGAACTGGACACACACTGGCAGGCACTGATTGAACCTGAATGGAACCGTCGCCACGCGGCCTTCCAGAATGACCGGCTGCGCTTTGAAAAACTGCAGGCGCGCGCCCGGCAACAGGGCCTGAGAGGCGATTCGGCACTGCGTTACGTTAAACTCGCGGGGAAATTCATGGACGGGGAAAAAGCCGTCGCCGTCTACCGGACCATGTACCAGGCCAACCTGGACGATGCCAACCTGTGTTTTACCAGCGGCTGCGAGATGCTGAAATCCGGCAACCTGCGCGAGGGCTGTGAAGCATTGCAGCGCGCCGCTGAACTGGACCGGTCACTCGCCAACCGGGCCCACGCACTGATCAGCGAACACCGGCATGCCTGGATGAAGGAAAATGAAGCGGTGGTACAACGCGCCGGCTAGCCCGCATTTCTCACCGGGTTCCGTAGCGAGGCGGTGACAGGTCGTGTGATGGCAGGCGTTCGCGACCGAGGGCCGCGCAGGCATAGTCGACACTATGTCGAGCAGCCCGACCGAGTGAACGCCTGCCAGCGCGCGGCATGGCGCCGCCGCAGCAGGAAGTTGGTGAGAAATGCGGGCTAGCCCGGCACCGGCGGGTCTCAGTCAGTGCGCGGCTCATCTTGCGGTTCAAGACGCGCTTCAACCCGGCCCTCATCCTTCACATCGACCTGAAGCACAAAGGAAACGCGCCGGTTCCTGGCACGGCCTTCAGGGCTGTCGTTATCCGCCAGCGGGCGTGTCGCCCCGTACCCGATGGCACGCACCTTGTCAGAAGCAATACCCTGTTCCACCAGTTTGCGCGTAACTACCGCGGCACGCGCCGATGAAAGCTCCCAGTTCGAGGGATAACGCGCTGTTTCGATCGGTGTGTTATCGGTGTGCCCTTCGACAGACAGGATATAGGGCTGGTCTTCGAGTGCTTCCGCCAGGTCCCTGAGCAGCGCAAGACCTTCTTGCGTAAGCACGGCACTGCCCCGGTCGAAAAGTATCCGGTCACTGATTTCAAGCGACACTTCTCCCGGGTGGACAGTCACCTCGACCTGGTCGCGCAATCGGCTGACCTCGAACACCTCCAGCAGCGCCTGTGCAGCATCCGGCTTCACGGGAGGCACCACCTCGTCCGGTATCGCCTGTCGCGTATCATCCGGGTGCGTTTCCTCGTTCGGAAGCGGGCCATCTCCTGCTATCGGCGCAACCTGCACCGATGCCTGTTCAACCGGTACCTGCTCAGCCGGCTCCGGTGCCGGCAGTGCTTCCTCGGCCGGTTCCGGTGCCGGGTCAGCTGATACCGTGGCAGCCGCTGTTGCCGGTTCGCGCTGCGCCTCCTGCACGTCCACCGGCAACAGCCCGGGGCCCGGCATGGCGTAGCCCTCTGAACCCGACGCATCCGCGGAAACCGGCAGCGGTGGCCTGAAAATACGTCCCAGCGTGTCCAGGTTGAAACTGAATTCCGGTGCGGAAGACTGCTGTGGCGCCAATGTCGGCAGCGCCGGCTTCCGCTCACTGTCCTGGTAGGCCAGCAACAGTACAAACAGCGTCAACAGCAGGGCCAGGATATCGATAAAACTTAACAGCCAGGTATCATGCCGCGCGCGGGACGAACCGATGTCCGCCTCCCACGGCAGATTGCCTGCATCATCCCCCTGCAACACGGCGTCGGGCGATACAAAATGTCGTTCAGCTGCATAGTCCATGGCAATCGCCTGGTGCGCCTGCCCGTTACGCCGCACGGACGAGGGTCAGTTTGCTACGCACCGGCTCCTCGGTCTGGAAGTGCGCATTGAAAGATTCCAGTGCTTCCCGAATCAGCGTCGGGTGGCGTTTGTCATGAATCTGCAGAATGCCTTCCATCAGGGTCGTCAGTTCCATCAGCTGCTTGCCGGTGCGACGCTCCAGCTTGATCGCCAGCGGTTTGAGCACAAGATTGGACGCGACAATACCGTACACCGTGGTGAGCATGGCGAAGGCCATGGTGCCGCCGATTTCGTTCAGCCCGCTCTCCCCGATACCGGATAACATGTGTACCAGCCCAAACAGGGTGCCCAGCATGCCAAACGCCGGGGCAAACGACGCCATGCTGTACAGAATCTGGGTCTGCGCATTCTCGCGCGACCGCACCCCGGCAATGCGCCACTGCAGCGACTTGACCAGGTCGTCCAGGCTGGTCCCTTCGATGACCTGGCGCAGACCGGTGGACAGGAACGGGTTACTGATGGCAGACAGGGCACGCTCCGCAGTACGCGGTGTGCTGTAACGGTAGCGCTCGGCAAAAGCCAGCAACTGCGCCACATCCGTGTCGATGGTGCTCTCCTCGTCCCGGAACAGGCCGGGGATGCGGCGCCACAATGTCCGCACCTCGGAAACCGGGCGGCTGACCAGTGTCGCCGCCAGTGTGCCGCCGAGGACGACGATCAAACCCGGAATATTCAGGAACGCGCCCGCGTTCTCCGGCGACAGGATGATCATGCCCGCAAGCAGTACCGCGCCGCCCAGAAAACCGAAAATCGTGGATTGATTCATACCTGCCCCTTGTTTTCACCATTTCACAGGCTGAACAGAGCAAGTTTCATTCCCGCCGGGGAGCGCCGGCGGCGACAGCTTTTATCCTGCTGTTTTATTTGCAGTTAATGCGTGCAGCAGATTCTGCACCGGGTTGCCACACCGGGCATTGCCGCCTGCACGGCAAGACATTGCCGTCCGGGATCCGTCCCGGCCGCTACTCCACGATGTCGGCCCGGGTGCTTTCGATAAACCCGGTAACATCCGCCCGCTCGCGGGCAGGAAGCTCGAAGTGATCCAGCGTTGCATTCAGGTGGCCCATGAACAGGTCCCAGTCTGTGGCGCTGATACCCATGCCCCGGTGGGACGTTTGGTTATCCCGACCGGTATACAGCAAGGGACCGCCCGCGTTGGCGCAAAGATAGTCGATCAGCAACTGCTTTTCCCGGTTGATCCCGTCCTCACCCCGGTTGCTCCAGAAACGTCCGAGCACAGGGTCAGCCATCAGGCGGGGCAGCAGGTCATTCACAACGGCGGCGATCGCATCATATCCACCAAGACGTTCATACAGTGTTGGTTCAGCCATACTCGTTCCTCCTGTGGTCTCCGGGGTACGGCTCCGGTCATTGACCAGATGAATTACCGGAGCACTCCTTTATGGATCAGGCGACTACGTAAAAGTTCAACCCGGCGTCGGTTGACACCGAAATCCGAATAGCCCAGTCGTGCAGCGGAACGCACCGCGATCACACCTTCGGCCGGCCGGAGATGGAGTTCGAGGTCATCGACAAAACCGAACACCACACTCCGGCACTCCGCGTGCAGGTAATCCCCGGTTTCATTGATAATACGGGTGCGGGGCAAGTGAGATACCTGTTCCCTTGCCTCTTGCCAGGCAGTAACCGGCGCTTCCCTGAGCTGGAACGGAGGCACCCTGTGCGCACTGTCCTGCGCGTCACTCGATACACAATTCGGCGAGGATGGACAGGCAGCCAGCCCCGAAGAAGAGACCCCGAGATCTGAAGGGCGTTTCCCGGCACAGGACAGAAGCAACATGGTGATCATCAGCAGCAGGGGGGCGGCGAAGTATTTTCCGGTAAATGGACTGATTGTAATCCTCCCGTGATTAACCGGGCCCGGTCGCTGGCAGACACTTTTTGATTCTCCGGTTACTCACTGTAATGTGCATACATACGGGATACTTTTCCATCCTCGTCAAGCTGCATGAACTCACCAGCCTTTAAACCATTTTGATTGATATAATACAAAACGAGGCTTCGATCTCCATACAGCACATCCAGAACCTGGAACTTTAAATCCGGGTAAGCCTGCAGTCCTTTCATGAAATAACGTTTAACCGATTCGATTCCCCGAACTTCCGGACTGCCGAGAATCCTGCCTGCAATTGCTGAAACCAGAACCACATCATCTGCATAGTGACGAATAATCCTGTCAATATCACGCGAGTTCCAGGATTTTTCCCACTCATCTGAAAATTGTCTGGCTGTTTCCCTGGTAAGCATCGGCTTTCTTTTCGTGGGTAACTCGGAGCTTGGTCTTACCCATGAATAGTAGACACGGTTAATTGCTCAAACTGCTGTTCATATTCATGTGGGCTGATATAACCAATTGCTGAATGCCTCCGGCTGCGATTATAGAAACTCTCGATGTACTCGAAGATTCCTGTACAGGCTGCCTCAACGTTTTTGTAGTTTTCCGCATAGATGAGTTCTACCTTCAATCGGCTGAAGAAGGATTCCATCGCGGCGTTGTCCCAGCAGTTTCCCTTGCGACTCATGCTGCACCGTAATCCATATGACCTGAGCACTTCCTGATACTCGTTACCCCGATACTGTACGCCTCTGTCCGAATGGATCAAGGCACCGGGCTGGATTTGACGTTGTGATGCGGCCATATTGAGTGCATCCAGGACCAGGCTTTCCCGCATGTGGTTGTCCAGCGACCACCCCACGATCTTCCGTGAGAACAGATCCATCACCGCAGCCAGGTAGAGCCATATCCGCCCGACCTTGATATAGGTGATGTCCGATACCCATTTAAGATTGGGCGCAGGCGCTTCAAAATCCCGTCTCAAGAGATTGCCGTTGACGTTCGTCATAGCCTCCGTCCGCGGGCAGTAGCGGAACCCTTTGCCGTTACGCGCCCGCAATCCACGCTCTTTTAACAGGGCCGCCACGTGGTTCAGGCTACAGGGAATACCCTGTTCGTTCAGCTCCACCGTTAAACGGGGTGCACCATAGCGTTTCTTGAACTGGGTGTACGCCGTTTCCACGGCGGCCCCCACCAGAGCACGCCGTTGATCGCGCTGACAGACTGGCCGCTTTAACCAGGCATAAAATCCAGAGCGCGATACCTCCAGCACCTGGCACATCATTGTCACTTTGAACTCGGACCGACACGACTCGATCAGGGCGTACTTTACTTGTCGGTTTTCGCGAAGTACGCCGTCGCTTTTTTTAGGAAGTCACGTTCTTCCTTGAGGTCAGCAACCTGTTTCTTTAGCCGCCTGATCTCCGCCTTTTCTTCCTGTGAATAGTTCGTCCCATCAGCGACCGTGAATTGGCCTTTGGATAGCTTATTGAACTGGGTTCGCCAATTGTAGATCTGGCCGGGATGTATGCCCAGTTCGCGGGCGACATCAGCGGCGGTACGATCAGGCTGGTCTGCAAGTCTGACGGCTTCTCGACGGAAGGATTCCGGGTACGACTTCGTTTTCTTTCTTGCCCATTTTGACACCTCTCATGCAATGTTAATCTAACTGATGAGTGTGTCTACTTCTCGTGGGTAACCCGGAGCTCTAACGATTGAATTGAACCGCACTGACTTTTAGCGTTGGTTCGAATGATTGTTTATGTGGCTTTTTCCTTCTGAAAGTACCTAACATCTGGCAATGCTTTGAAATCTGCATCCTGGGTCCAGATC
>DRQL01000345.1 GCA_011371465.1 Gammaproteobacteria bacterium
CCCGCCTGCAGAGCAGGGCTGAATACTGCGATCGACGCGTATAATCTCCGGGAATCTCTATCAGACAGGTTGATGTATGGATGTGGTTGTAGCCAACCCGCGCGGCTTCTGTGCCGGGGTCGACCGCGCGATTGAAATCGTGGACAGGGCGCTGGAGCTGTTCGGTGCGCCCATCTACGTGCGCCACGAGGTGGTTCACAACCGCTACGTGGTCCGCAACCTGCGCGACAAGGGTGCGGTGTTCGTCGATCAACTGGACGAAGTGCCGGACGACGGGACGGTGATATTCAGTGCACACGGGGTATCGAAAGCCGTCTGTGCGGAGGCTGAGCAGCGGGGACTGAAAGTGTTCGACGCGACCTGTCCGCTGGTGACCAAGGTGCACCTGGAAGTTTCACGCTTCAGTCGGGAAGGCCGGGAGTGCGTACTCATCGGGCACCAGGGCCACCCGGAAGTGGAAGGCACCATGGGGCAGTACGACGCTGCAAACGGCGGTGCCATGTACCTGGTGGAGACCGCGGCCGACGTGGAGGCGCTGTCGGTCAGGGATCCCGGGCGGTTGAGTTACGTGACCCAGACTACCCTGTCGGTGGATGACACTGCGCGGGTGATCGATGCTTTGCGCGCGCGTTTCCCCGCCATCCAGGGGCCGCGCAAGGACGATATCTGCTATGCCACCCAGAACCGCCAGGATGCGGTCAGGGAACTGGCTTCCAGGGTGGATGTGTTGCTGGTGGTCGGGTCGCCCAACAGTTCCAACTCGAACCGCCTGCGGGAGCTGGCGGTACAGCAGGGGGTTGCTTCCTACCTGGTGGACGACCCGGCACAGATCGACCGCGAATGGCTTGCCGGTTGTTCGCAGGTGGGTATCACGGCGGGCGCGTCCGCACCCGAGGTGCTGGTTCAGCAGGTGATCGGAAGGGTTCGGAGCTGGGGCGCCGTGAACGTAAGCGAACAGAACGGTCGCCGTGAACACGTGGCGTTCACGCTGCCGCGCCAGCTGAGAACCGGCCCGGAATAATGGCCCGTCAGCGCCAGCACTGGTCGATGGTGCCGCTCCCCTGGCCTTTCTGCAGCAGGTTGGTCAGGGTGAGGGTGCCGCATGAATCGTCGGCCTGTGCGCCGGTGGGTGTCGCAGTGAGCTGGTAGGTCGACGCGCTCAGTGAGCTTATACCGAGAATGTAGCTGGTCGAGCTCGACCCGTCGATCGGACATCGGTTGGGGAAGCCGGGAGGGGTGAGTGTCAGAATATTCCGGTACGCATTGCCATTCCTCGAAAAATCCCTTTCCATTACGCTTGCAAATTGCATCAGCGCGGCCTGGCATTCCGCCCGCCGACTTTTCTGTTGCTGGGTTTTATAGGCCGGGAAGGCTATGGTGGCCAGCATGCCGATGATGGAAAGGGCAATGACCATTTCAAAGAGGGTGAATCCTCGTATTCTGTTGTGCAACATTTTCACGTCCTTTGTTCAGTTTTCGAAATCATCCGAGTAGCCGTGCTGCCCTTTCCAGTTCGCCGGCAGTACCCAGATCGAACTGATCGTGGATTCGCTTTCCCTGTCCCTGCGGGCGGGATAGAAGCCGACTTTTACACCGGGCCGGATGGCGGACAGTGTTGACTTCTTGTTGGTCTTCGAGCTGTGCACGCGCACATCATCGCTGATGTGGAAGACCCGGTCATCCACGACCAGTACGGAATTGCCGCGGTCCAATGAATTGACTTCCCCGACAAAGCCGAAGCTCCTTTTCTGGTCAGCGGATGCCTGGCCGGATGCTGCCAGCAGGCCTGAACCCAGGATGAAGATAGAAACCAGTTTGTGAATGTTCATGTCGATATGCCTCAAGTTCCCGATATAAGTTCGTCACCAGCCGTAGCGGCGGCCCGGCTGCTACGGAGCAGTCAGCTCGCTCCAGGACATGCGTGCCGGTGCCAGCGGTAGCTCGGACTGGATATTGTCGATACTCACACCGCCCGAGGAGTCCGCGGTAACCCGCTTGTTGGAGATGAAGCGGCTTTCCGTCGGTATGCCGCCACCGTTTTTTGCCCCGTCTGTCTGGGTGCCGACAACGATGCTGGCACCCAGTTTGTCGTTGGCATCAAAGGTACCATTGTTGTCCACATCGATCGGGACAAACGATGGCGCGCCACCGGTGCGAAGATCGACGGCCATCAGCCAGCCGGTGCCGCCCACGCTGCACATACTGCTGCTTGAGGCTGTAGGTATGGCCGTATTAAAGAAAACAATCGAGCCAAAGGCCAGCGGGTTGGTGACCGAGCGTTCTCCGCTGTCCCGAAGGTCGATCAGCCAGCCCTTTTCAGTCGCCGAATAGGGCACGCTGTTCTCCGTGATAGTGCGCACATTGCCCAGAACGGCATCGGCAGTGGTAGTAATGCTCTGCGACTGCAAGGCGTTACGATCCAGGTTCGATGTCCCGGAGTCCCATACCCCGTAGAAGGTCTGCTGCTGTGTGCTGGCATTGTCCGACTGCACCAGGTACTGCCCGGTACCGAAAAAGACCAGCAGGTTGGGTGCGGAGGCGGACGCAAACTGCGTCGGGTGTGGCGCCACGTCCGGTTCCACCGTGATCGGCTGCCGGTTGGCCGTGGTGCAGGGTGTCGCGGTGCAGGCGCGGAACAGCGGGTTGCTGCCGTAGGCGGGCAACCAGGTCGCGGTGCTCGCGCCGTTGGACACATCAAATGCCCACAGGTTGCCGAACAGATCGCCGGCATAGATGCGGTCGATGGTGCCGTCGCCGTTCAGGTCTACCAGCCTGGGCGTGCCCAGCCCGTTACAGTCACTGGACGGGTTGTCGCAGTCCTTGCTGGTCGTATCGAGCGTGCCGACACCGGTATCAATGATAATGGGAGAAGCTGCGTTGCTTCCGTCCAGGTAGAGAATAAAGAGCTTGGCGTGTCCGTCGCCGTTGGGATCATTGTTGTAGCCGTTGCCAAAGACCGCCGCCCACTTGCCGTTGCTCATCTTGGCGATACGGATATCACTGAAGGTGTAGCCCAGGTCGTCGTTGGTGAACTCCCACAGCACATTCGCAGCCGCGTTACTGGTCAGGGTGGAAGGGTCGGTTACGTCAATGGCAAACAGGCCCTTGCCGCCGCCGCGCAGTGCGCCAACCAGGATGCTGCGCCACTGCTTGGTGCCGGTACCCACGTCAATGAAGGCATCCTGCACGGTCGGTGACAGGTCGACGTAGTAGTTATGTACATAGGTCGGGTCACTGAGGTAATGCAGGCCCTTGTCGGTCACGGTGGAGAAAAGCGAACCGGGGATGTAGCCAAAGACCTCGACGCCATTTTCATCCAGTGCATGCAGCATGCCGTCATTGGCGCCGACATATGTCATCCCGGCGCGCGTATTGTTGGCGATGGCGAAAGCCGAATAGGGTGACGTCGGTTCAATACTGTCGGGATAGGGCGTGGACGGTGGCCCGACATAGAACGGGCTGGAGTGTACGATATCGCCCAGGGCGCTGTCGCGCTGGCGCAGGGACTTGCTGCTGAAGCTGGAACCGTCGCTCACGGTAGCGGAACCGCTGGGGTAGCTGCAGGTGCCCGGACCATTGATTTCACAACTGCGGTCACCGCGTATGTAGCCGAGGCGGGCCTGGCCGCTGGCCTCGGTGTCGGTGCCACCGCTGCTGTTGGTGCGCAGGTCGTCCTTCTGTGCGGTGTTCAGGTTGTTCCAGGTGAAATTGACGCCGTTTCCGGTTGTGCTGTCATAGGTGATGATCTGCCGCGAAGCGGGTGTCCTGCTGTCAATATCGTCCGACGCTTTCCAGGCCGTACCGCTGAGGCTCGCCACCTTGGTCACCGGGTTGATAACGATATTCTTGGCCAGCAGGTCGCCGGACCAGCGTTTGGAGTTGAAAATGGCCTGGAACACGCGCGTGCCGGCCTGCAGGCTGGTCGAGTTGAAACTTACCGCTGCAGCGGAACTGGTGCGTGCCTGTATGTCTGAAATGTACTTGCCAAGCGAAGTGATGAGTTCCTGGGGATTCTTGGCGCTGAGGTACTGGCCGCGTCCGTTGAAAGCGGCGTGACGCATATCGTCGATAGTGGTCGGCTGGTTGGAACTTGGCTGTGGCCAGGCGAACCCGGTGTCGCCGGGTTCTGCAGTCGGGCTGAGGGTGCCGCTGAGACCGAAGGCAACGGTGTAGGTCACCATATGCTGGGCGGTGTTATCGTCCACCCCGGAAACGACCGGGACCCGGTTCGCCAGGGAAGGTGCCAGGTCGGTTTCGTAGTATTTCATTGCGACGTCAGCCAGTGTGTTGCTGAACGAGTCGGCATACAGACCGCCATCGAAGGGGCCGGGGCCCTCGGTGTCCGTGTTGCCTACGGACGGATCGCCACCGTTCCACTGACCGTCGGACATGAGGATGGTGAAATTCTGCTGGCACTCACCGCCGTCAGCAGCCGACAGGATAGGTTCGTCGTTCCAGATGTTATCCGTTGCATCAAA
>DRQL01000346.1 GCA_011371465.1 Gammaproteobacteria bacterium
CGCACACTTCGCCAGCAACCGGTCCAGGTGATTGGCAAACGCCTGCCGGTCCGCCTGGCTCATCGCTGGTGGCCCACCGGTATCCACACCACTGGCACGCAGCGTGTCCATAAAATCCCGCATATTCAGTCGCGCCCGGATGTTGTCAGCCGTATGCATTTCACCACGGGGACTCAGCGCCAGCGCGCCTTTTTCAATCGCATCCGCGGCCAGTGGTATGTCACTGGTAATCACCAGGTCACCGGCTTCGAGGCGTTTGACAATTTCGTTATCGGCGACATCGAAACCCGCGGCCACCTGCAGAAATCGGATATTGCGCGACGGCGGTACACGTATAAACTGGTTGGCCACCAGCGTCACCTCCACCCCGGTGCGATCCGCCGCCCGGAAGATGATCTCCTTGATCACCACCGGACAGGCATCAGCATCCACCCATATCTTCACAGGCCGGCCATTCAGGCTTTTTTGACAAACATGGATTTCAGTTTCATGGCACCAATACCCTCAACCCGGCAGTCGATGTCATGGTCGCCTTCCACAAGGCGAATATTTTTAACCCGGGTTCCCATCTTGAGCACGGAAGACGAACCCTTGACCTTCAGATCCTTGATCAGCACAACGGTGTCACCGTCACTCAGGGTATTGCCATTGGCATCCCTGACTACCGGCTCTGCTTCCGCAGTCTCCGTCTCCGCTTGCTGCGGCCATTCATGCCCACATTCCGGGCATACGAACATGTTCCCGTCCGCATAGGTATACTCCGACCCGCACCCGGGACACTTCGGTAAATCCATCACGCTTATCCTGTAACCGGTTATGGCTTCAGCCTGCCGGACAGGCCGGCAGACCACGCTGCTACAAATTCATGAATCGAGTCCACGAACATCTCGTCCTGCTCCTGTTCATCGATCGTACAATGGATCACGATACGCTGGTCGTTTTCGTGCCAGGTAACCGTCCACGCCAGGGCATGCGGACAGTTCAGCAACGAGAAACGGACCCCGTAGCGGATTTCTTCCCGCCGGACATCAAAAGCACCCCAGACACAATAGATATCTCCGGTGCCATCACCCGAGCAGGTTACGGTCTGGATCGACGAACACAGAGCCGGAAGGTTTTCCATCGTCAACAGGCGCTTCAGTTCTGCAACCTCCAGGCCGGAAACCCCTACTTCGTGAAAAAATTCCATACCTTCCTGCCACTGTGCCTGTTGTGACGACAGGCACTATCTGCGGGTACGGATGATGCGAGCATCACGCGCTTACCGCCAACCGGTACTTTTCGCCCAGGCATCCACCCCATTTTTGTGTGCCTCGTAATCCTCGGGCGGCTGCCCGCCTTCCGACCGGACTTCCTGTTCCTGCTCCGCACGCGCCTGCTCAAAAGGCGGCAGGCCCACGGCTCCTCTCCGCTCATCAACCGTTTCCGGGTCTTCCAGCTCACAGGTAAACTCACCCTGCTCATTCCAGTCAAGCACCGTTCCATAGATTTGAGGTCGCCCTTCATTAAAGCGTATTCTGTCTGCCAGTAATGCCACCTGCCGCTCTGGCGCATCCCCTTTCCCGGCCGCTTCAGATAACAGCCTGTAGAATTTACGTTGCAGATCGGGTGTGCAGATCGCATGTTGCGCCACCAGCCAGGCCAGCCTGGTTCCTTCAATACCTGCCTTCGTTATCGTCGGCCATCCATGTATAGCAACTATTTCGTCCAGGGCATGTGCATTTTCTGTATGAATATCCCGTAACTCCTGGTCATACTGCCCGTAAAGCCGGCCTTCCCCGAGAAGCCTGTTTCTTGTCCTGATATCCCTTTCGTTCAGGCGCGCCAGCTGTTCAACTAATGCCTCGTCCATTACCCCGTCTCTTTTTACACATAACGTTGCGGGAAAGGCGCGTCGATTTCCATCCCCCCCGGTCATGCCCGCCGTTCATACAACATACCGGCCCATTTGCCAAGCACATAGCCAACAAAACCCGGGACCAGCGAATACAGGGGCAGCCAGACAAATATAAGCGCCGATGTCGAGCTGCCGGTTTTTGTACCTTGCCAATCGATATACCAGGTAATGTGGTAAAAAATGCTGAAGACAATGCTGAATGCCATGAAGCCGTAAGCAGACAACAACCCCGGAGTTGAATTTGATTTAATTGCAGAGTTGATCAACAGGTAACTTATGTACAGTGGCAATGATGTCCAGAAAATAAATGGATTGAATAAAATACCTGCTAAAAAATACAAAAGTGCTGCTGTTGCAACCAGTATAAACAGAGCTGTTTTCCTGTGTTTGTTCATGGGTATAACGACCCGTGTAACGAGGGCTGATTGCCGAAGTTTTTTGCAACCATGGTCGGATACACAATTTTTAAACAATAGTCACTCATAGTACTGCGCCCATGCTTTGCTATATTTTAATCGCCAGGTAACGCATACAGCCCGACTGGTCGCTGGTTTTCCTGAAGTAATGTTCTGGTTCTGTTAATGCCGGTCAGCAGGATGGCTTTCACTTCCATGAAAACCGCTCCGTAGCCGTGGTATCAGGCAACGTACGTTCATCCCTGAACAGGGCCAATGAAAACACACTATTGGATGAAAAACAAAAGCATACCGACACATCCTCCTTTATTCCCACAGTTGCCCGGTGTAACTGCGCTGAATTCCCGGCCCATCTTCGCTAAGATATCCGTCCCGTTGAAAACGGGCGCATTGCCCGGATTGGGACGGGCCAGATGATTCGGGGAGTGATGGATGGATTTTGCACATGTCCTTGGGATGAACAAGGAGTCCGAGAGCCCGGAAGAAGAGCGCGCACGACTGCAGCTCTACATCAATCTCAAACTCGCTTCATCCGGACAACCCACCTGCGTACCGGACGACGCTGCCGGATTTTTCGGTATTTCCAGCGACCTGCTTAAAAGCTACCGGGAAAAAAACCGGCTGCTGGCGGACTATCACTGCTGGGTGGATCAGCGTATCCAGGACTACCTGACCCGCTACCTGGTCGATCTCGACCTGGAACGCATTCCCGCACTGCCCACCCAGACCCTGATGCTCGACCGGCATGGCGTGGCGCGCGAACTCTCGCTGCCCATGGGCAAGGACGAGTTTCACTCGGACATCGTTTCCAGCTATCGCGTCAAACAGGGGGTGCTGCACAACCCGGCCAGCGACCGGCGCACTACCAAGGGTTCTTTTCACATTGCCGAAGGCGGCCTGCCGATCCCGGGCGACAAGAAGGCGGTTCCCAAACTCACTTTCGCGCTCATGTTGAAGCACGCCCTCAATCCGCCGCAGGACCTGCTGACGATTCCCTTTACCGCAGGCCTGCCGAAGCCGGCGCGCATGTTTGTCTCCCTGCTGCTGCGCCCTATCGTGTGCCCCGAGATTCCCGGCAAGGATACGGAAAAATCCATGGAGATCCGGTTTTTTGCACCCGGCAACCTGGTCAGCAACCTGGATTTCGTGGAAAGCATCTTCGGCAACGGCGGCAACCCCTACCTGGCGGAATTCGATGCCGCGCTGGACGTGGACCACTGGACCGGTCACACCGGCTGCGTCATCCTCGCGCCGCACCTGGTCAGCCTCACCAAAAAGGAAGTCGGCCTGCCGCACTGGGAAGACGCCAACGAACGGCAGCGGCTCGAAGGTATGTGCTGGAAGCAGGAGGACGAGCTGTATAACGACGGCCAGGCCTTCAAGATCACCGCCCGTGACGAGGCCGGTGTCATTGTGACGTTGCTGGCGGACAACTATTTCGGCTATTGCAAAAAAGAAGTAAAAACCCAGATCAGTTACTCTGCAAACCTGTTCGGTCTGGCCGAAGAGGAACACGCGGGTGGCGCACTGGCCTTCCCGCGCCGTAATCACGGTGAGGAGTACGGCGTGGACAGCCGCACCCACAAACCCGGTTATTCCTTCGCGGACACGGTGGAGCGCTATGGCGACATCATGGACCTGCAACCGGAAGGCTACGGTATCGACAAGGCCTGGCCCAACATTATTTACGTGCCACAGCGGGTGCGCATGGATCTCAATGCGCAGACCATCACCTGGCACAAGGACGGCGAGCTGCAAACCATTCGCCTGTGCCCGGGCAAGACCTACATCCAGCCCAGCGGCTACAAGGTGGAAATGAAAAAACATCCCGGTGCGCCGTCCTGGCGACTGGTGGGGATGAACCCGGAAGGTACCTTCTGCCATAAACCCTCCACGGTATCCGGGGGCGGCAAGTCCGAGATTTCGAAATCACTGAACGATGCGGTGATCTACCGTCCGCTGTTTGTCGATGACCTGCAAAAAGACCTCGACCAGGTCCAGGCAATCTATGACCAGGACTACACCAAACGTTTCAAACCCGGCTTTGAAGAAGAAGACCGCGACCCGACCCGCCAGCCCCTGAGCCCCGAGCGCAGCCTGGGTTCGGTCATCAAACTGCTGACGCCTTCGTCCACCTACACCGACGAATTCAACGCCTGGCTGGCCTCCATTTCGCCGCGCATCCTGGCGCTCGCGTTCCTGATCAAGCGGTTTTACCGCACCGAGTGGGGCGACCGCTGGCGTGAACACCTGTCGGTGGACGAAGTGGACGGCGCTCCGGCACACGAGCTGAAACTGGACAACCGCAATATCGTTGCCTCCTACCTGCGCGTCGGCTTTGACCGCGAAGGCAAGTGGCGCACCTTCAAGCTCCGCCAGGACTATATCGCGACGGAAAAGATCCAGATGGAGGACGATATCAGTGCCTCCGTGGTGGTGCCGTCAAAATGCGTCGCCAACTGTGCACCGACCCGCAAGCGCGGCCAGAGCATCAAGCTGGTAAAGAACTGCGAGTACCGCCTGTTCCAGCGTCCCGACGATGCAATCATCCCCGGCTTCGACAAGCAGACCGAAAAAGACATGTCGGAACCCGACAACTTTCTCGCCAACTACGAACCGATCTCGGGCGAGGCACTGAGCCGGCTGGTAGAGGATGTACACACCTTCTACCTGTTCACGCCCCCCATGCAGGCGCTGCTCAAGTCCGCCAACGATGAGGGCACCGGCTTCGTGGTGTCGTCCGCGCATCCCCGGATCGTCGATGGCGAACCTTCAAAAAACCCGCGCTACCTGCAGATCCGGCCCGACCTGGTAAAGC
>DRQL01000347.1 GCA_011371465.1 Gammaproteobacteria bacterium
ACCCAGCCCTTTTCAGACAACACAATGGTGACCGGTTCGCTGGCAATGAGCGCGGTTTCGTCCATTGCCTGGGCCGCCGGGCGTTCCACCAGCCGCGAGCGGCGCGCATCGCCATAGGCCTCGGTATCCGCCTGGATCTCCTTCTTGACCAGGGTACGCAGGCGGCGTTTTGAGGCCAGGATCTTTTCCAGCGTATCCCGTTCCGCGCTGAGTTCGTCCTGCTCGCCGCGGATTTTCATCTCCTCCAGGCGCGCCAGGTGCCGCAGCTTCAGGTCCAGGATGGCATCAGCCTGCAGTTCGCTGATTTTGAAGCGTTTCATCAACACCGGCCGGGGCTCGTCCTCGCTGCGGATAATGGCAATGACCTCGTCGATATTGAGATAGGCCACCAGCAGGCCATCCAGGATATGCAGGCGGTCGAGCACCTTGTCCAGGCGGTACCGCAGGCGGCGCGTGACCGTCGCCAGACGGAATTCCAGCCACTCCCTGAGCAGGGTGCGCAGGTCCTTGACCGCCGGCCGGCCGTTCAGGCCGATCATGTTGGTATTGACGCGGTAACTGCGTTCCAGGTCCGTGGTCGCAAACAGGTGCGACATCAACGCATCCACATCGATACGGGCAGAGCGCGGCACGATCACCAGGCGGGTCGGGTTTTCATGGTCGGACTCATCGCGCAGGTCCGCCACCATCGGCAGCTTTTTGGCCGTCATCTGCGCGGCGATCTGCTCCAGCACCCGGTTGCCGGATACCTGGTAAGGCAGTTCGGTCACCACGATGTCGCCGTTTTCCTGTTCGTAACAGGCGCGGATGCGCACACTGCCACTACCGGTGCGGTAGGCATTTAGCAGGTCTTCGCGCGGGGTGATGATCTCGCCGCCGGTCGGGTAGTCCGGGCCGGTGATGTGTTCGCATAATTCGTCGACCGTGGCTTTGGGGTGCTCGAGCAGGTGGATCACGGCACTCGATACTTCGCGCAGGTTGTGCGGGGGGATGTCCGTGGCCATACCCACGGCAATACCGGTCGCGCCGTTAAGCAGCACCGCGGGCAGGCGGGCCGGCAACAGCAGGGGCTCCTGCAGTGTACCGTCGAAATTGGGTGCCCAGTCCACGGTCCCCTCGCCCAGTTCGGCCAGCAGCACCTCGGCAAACGGCGCCAGGCGTGCTTCGGTATAGCGCATGGCGGCAAACGATTTCGGATCGTCCGTCGAACCCCAGTTACCCTGCCCGTCCACCAGCGGGTAGCGGAAGGCGAACGGCTGCGCCATGTGCACCATCGCCTCGTAACAGGCCGAATCGCCGTGCGGGTGGAACTTGCCCAGCACGTCACCCACGGTGCGCGCGGATTTCTTGAACTTGGCACGCGCCGACAGTCCCAGTTCGGACATGGCGTAGACGATACGCCTCTGCACCGGCTTCAACCCGTCACCGATATGCGGCAGGGCACGATCGAGTATCACGTACATGGAATAGTCCAGGTACGCCTTCTCGGTAAAGCGGTGCAGGGGAAGGGTTTCTACGCTTTCAAGGGTGGTTTCGCTGGCCATGCCCGTTCCGTGTCTGTGACAAAACGGGGCTATTGTAACCGGCGCCAGGAGAGAGAGTGAAATTTCTTCCTGGCAGTGGAGCCGCTTCAGTCAGCGCGAGCGGCGGCGCGCAGCAGTGCCCATTCGTCGGTGATATCGATCATTTCACCGTAACCGACCAGCGAGTGCGCCAGGTCGGACAGCCTGATAGCGCGGTGTTTCGACTGTGCTCGCACCGAGTCGATCATTTTGTCCAGCGCCTTCTCATCCAGCAGCCGGGTGAAGGTCGCCACGATTTTGATACAGCGCCAGTCGCTGCGTTCGGTCAACCCCATGAGGAAGGCCTCACGCCGGGCATCGCTGGCAAAATCCAGCTCGGTCGCCGCCTGTATAAAAGACGCCCCGGTCAGTTCATCGCGTTCCTTGTACAGGTACATCTCCAGTTCGAAAGGGGTGGGGTGGTCGCTGGCGTTACGGCTCTGGCGCAACAGTATCTGTACCGCGTCATACAGGGCAGAAACCACCCTGCGCTCATTGATACAGCGGAAATCCGCCCCGTTGCCGTCCGAAAAATAATCCGCCAGCGGACTGCCCGCCTCCGGCACCCCGACGAACTGGAGATGTGCGCCCCCTTCGTTGTTGCGCCCCAGGAAAAACGGTACCGTGGGCGTATTGGCCGCCAGCAGCGCTTCGTAGACCCGCGATGCGGTCGCACCCCAGATATCGCCGATATCCACACCCAGCTTGTGCTGGTTCTTGGTAATCAGCTCGACAAAAAACTCCTTGAGCCCTTCCCGCTTGCCGCCCATGACGCGCTCGAGCATCAGCACCGTACCCGCGTCATTGTCCAGGGCGTGAACCACACGGTAGGGGATGTCCATCAGGTTGGTGGACGACTTCTTCTGCTGCAGCGAAACCAGGCCAACCTTGACCGTTGCGCCCTTTCTGACCGGCATGCGTTCCCCCAGCTGGATACGCATACCGCGCGTGGAAATATCCTTCGAGGTAGCCTCCAGCACGCACTCGCCGATACGCACATCGACTTTTGTTTCCGCCAGGTAACGATCCTCGCGACGCCGCTCTACGTAGCCGAAACGGATCAACTCGGGACGGAGTTGCTCATTCGTCAATGTCACCCTGTCCCTCACTGCCCCGTCTTGCAGGCTGCGGCACTCGGTGCCCACCCAGGCTGCCAGGCCGGTTGCCGTGGCTGGCGCCCCCTTGTTCAGGGACTGGAAACCCTGCGTAATGTCGACCACGTAGCCGACGTAGCGCAGCCTGTTGAGGCGTTCCCGCAGTTCTGTCATCTGCGTTTCGGACTTGTATTGCAGGCGCTGTGAAACCTCGTCCAGCTTGCTGTCGGCAACCGGGATGGCCGGCACGCGGCTGACGTGCAGCTTGACAATGCAGTGTTCCGACTGCTCCAGGGTATAGCGGAGCATGGCCTGAAAATCCCCGGGTGAAGCACACTCGAAATCGGCCATGGACCAGATACGCTGACACTGGTCCCGCTCGCCACGCCGGCGGAACATGGCCAGCACGATGGATTGCTGCTGTTGCAACTGCTCGAGGCGTGCGGGCAGGCACAGGGGGGTGAAATTGTAGTTATCCTCGTCAGTACAGAAAAACCGCGCCAGGTGCGAGTTGCCCTCGCTCATCGCCACCGCCTGGGTGCGCAGGCCGGCCTCGTGCTGCTCCACGAAAAAAGGGACCTGGGTCGCGCTCTGCGCGTAACAACGTTCGTAGTACCAGCTCAGGATGGACTGGTACTCGTCATCGACATCCAGTTTGTAACGACTCTGGTAACGCTCGACCAGCGCTTCCAGCAGGGCGGAGAAACCGCGCGGTTTCTCCAGATCCAGGCGCCGCAGACACAACACGGTTTCGGTATCCCGTTCCTTGCTGGACACAATCTGGTAAGGAATGCGGTTCACGCGTATCTTGCCTCCTTCGTCCGCCAGTCCCGGCCAGGATACCGTCACCTCCTGCTCCGGCTGCAGCGTGGTCAGCCCCTTGACCAGCACCTGGGTGCCGCACACGGACACATCCCGGGTGGTGGCATTGGTTTTTATATTGCCGCGTTCCAGGATTACGGTGCAGGCGTACTTCAGGCGCGGGTGGCTACGTTTGCGAAAATAGCCCAGCGGCAAAAGAGCGGGATTCTCCACCAGGTCCGCGGGCAGGTCGCGCTCACCCGTACCAGCGCCCTGAGCGGCCCCGGCCCGTTCCAGCGCCGCAGCACGCGCCCGTTCCAGGCGGCGCTGCTCGATCTGCTGGCGCCGTTGTTCGGCCTCGGCACGCGCGGTCTCCCGGGCCTGGAGCGTATGGGATCCCCCGACGATGGCTTCGAACGTGCCTACCGTGTACACACCGTTGTTGTCGAGCAGTCCCTGCTCGAACATTTCGAAAGAGACGTCGTCCAGGTAGTGGATACGGTCATTGAAGGCGTAGCGCCGGCATTCCCCGGCAACCCGGCCGCGCATATCGATGGTCTGAAAACAGGGCCGCGTCAGGCGGGATTCTTCCATGCGCTGCAGGAAGCGGCCGGTATCGGAGCTTTCCGCCACGACCTCGATGACCAGTTCCTTGTCATTGGCACCAGACCGCGAACGCTTGAAATGTTTGACGATAATCTCGCCCATGCTTCCCCGCCGCGCCGCTCCCGGCGCACCCCTGAAATCATCCGGCACCCGCCCTTGAAATACCTGTTTTTACTTTGGTATACAGCAGGTTAATGAACAACAGCCGTATGGCTGCCCGATATAGTCTATATATCGGCAAGGTTGCCGTTTTTCTCCAGCCAGCTGCGGCGGTCGGAAGCCCGGTTTTTGGCAAGCAACAGGTCAAGGGTTTTATGGCTGTCGTCACCGGCCTGCACCGTCAACTGTACCAGCCGGCGGGTATCCGGATCGATGGTGGTCTCGCGCAGTTGCATGGGGTTCATTTCGCCCAGGCCCTTGAAGCGCTGCACACTGACCTTGCCGCGGATTTTCTCCGCGGCAATGCGGTCCAGCACGCCTTTTTGCTCGGCATCGTCCAGCGCGTAGAACACCTGTTTACCCACGTCGATGCGGTACAGCGGCGGCATGGCGACATACACGTGCCCTGCCTCCACCAGCGGCCGGAAATGCCGCAGGAACAGGGCACATAACAGGGTGGCAATGTGCGCGCCGTCGGAATCGGCATCCGCCAGGATACAGATCTTGCCATAACGGAGATTTTTCAGGTCGGAAGAACCCGGTTCGGCACCGATAGCCAGGGTGATGTCGTGCACGGTCTGTGACGCCAGTACTTCAGCCGGATCCACCTCCCAGGTGTTCAGGATCTTGCCGCGCAGGGGCATGATGGCCTGGTACTCACGATCGCGCGCCTGTTTCGCCGAACCCCCGGCGGAATCCCCTTCCACCAGGAACAGCTCGGAACGCTGCAGGTCGTTACTGGCACAGTCCGCCAGCTTGCCCGGCAGGGCCGGTCCACTGGTCACCTTTTTGCGCACCACCTTTTTCCCGGCACGCTGGCGGCTCTGGGCGTGCTGGATCGCCAGCTGGGCAATCTGCTCACCGGCTTCCGTGTGCTGGTTCAGCCACAGGCTGAAGGCATCCTTGACCACACCGGATACAAAGGTTGCACACTCGCGCGACGACAGGCGTTCCTTGGTCTGGCCCGAGAACTGCGGTTCGATGAGTTTGACCGACAGGATGTAGGCGCAGCGCTCCCACACGTCGTCGGGGGTGATCTTGATACCTCGCGGCAACAGGCTGCGGAACTCGCAGAACTCGCGGATCGCCTCGGTCAGCCCGCTGCGCAGGCCATTGACGTGGGTACCGCCCTGCGCGGTCGGGATCAGGTTCACGTAGCTTTCAGTCACCAGTTCCCCGTGTTCCGGCAACCACACCAGCGCCCACTCGGCGGCCTCGGAATTCCCCTCGAACTTGCCGACAAAAGGCTCTTCCGGTATGCAGCCGACCTCGCCCAGCTCGTCCACCAGGTAATCACGCAGGCCGTCTTCATAGTGCCAGGTCTGTGTTTTCCCGCTTTTTTCATCCAGCAGGCGTACTTCCAGGCCCGGACAAAGCACCGCCTTGGCCCGCAACACGTGCTGCAGACGCGGCAGGGAGAACTTTGCCGAATCAAAAAACGCCGGGTCCGGCCAGAACCGCAGTGTGGTGCCGGTATTCTGTTTGCCGACCTTGCCGATTTCGTCGAGGCCGGACACTTTTTCACCGCCGCGGAAGGACAGGTTGTATTCCTTGCCGTTGCGCCGCACCCAGACTTCGAGTTGCTTCGACAGGGCATTGACCACCGACACACCGACACCATGCAGGCCACCGGAAAACTGGTAGTTCTTGCCGGAAAACTTGCCGCCGGCGTGCAGGCGGGTGAGGATCACCTCGGCACCGGACACCCCCTCTTCGGGGTGGATATCTACCGGCATGCCACGACCATCGTCCTTTACCTGCAGGGACCCGTCCCTGAATACCGTGACCTCTATCCGGCTCGCATGCCCGGCAATGGCCTCATCAACACCGTTGTCGATGACTTCCTGGGCAAGGTGGTTGGGGCGCGAGGTATCGGTATACATCCCCGGGCGTTTGCGCACCGGGTCAAGTCCGCTGAGCACTTCGATCGAAGCGGCATCGTATTTACTGGGCATGGCAGGTCGGTTTCAGGGTAAGGTACCAGCGCGCTATGCTACCGAAAGCACGCGCCGGGTTCTATCAGTATGGATTGTTACCGGCTTTCAGTCTGGCGAGGATACCGGCTTTCATGGCTTCCAGGTCGCCACCCGGCAACGGGCAGAAATAGCGCTCGATCAGCTGATCCCGGTAGCGGTCCTGGCCCTGTTTACGCACAAAACGCCACTCCGTCCTGCGCACCGGGCGAAACCGGCCGCGACTCCCGTAGGCATAGCGCTTCACCTTGCCGCGGTTACAGACGATCCCTTCGTAACTGACATTGTCCACGCCGTCGGCGGAACGCAACACAGCCGTATAGCGAACCACGCGATCCTCGCCGACAGACAGCGTGTTCCCGTCGATGAACAGGGTATAGGGAAAGCCCGGCATGGAAAGATCGACCTGGATCAGGGCATCCGCGGACGGCCAGGGCGGCAGGTGGACTGCATCCTCCTTCCACTCCTTGTCTTCCTCGCCAACGTAGCCGGGATTGAAACCCTCGTTGTACGTGTCGTCGTCATCGCCCACGTCGATCGCCAGGGCAACACTCGCCCACGACAGACAGGCTATCCACAAACCCGCTCGTAACCAATACACCATATTCACCGCCACCACTCTGCTTTTGGACACAGTGTAGCGACTTGAAAACGCCGGGGACAGGGCTTGCGCCGTCCCCGGCCGGTCATCAGCTCTCGACCTGGATGCGCTTCGGCTGCAGTTTTTCCTGCTTCGGGATGACGATTTCCAGCACGCCGTCTTTCGACCGGGCGGTAATCTCGTCCGGGTTGGCGGTGTCCGGCATGCTGAAGCGGCGGTAAAAACTGCCACGCACACGTTCCACACGCTTGTAACCTTCGCGTTCGTCCGTGCTTTCCGACTGCCGTTCACCCTTGATCGACAGCACACCGTCTTCCATGTTGATTTCAATATCCTTCGGGTCCACACCGGGGACGTCTGCATGGATCACGTAGCGGCTGTCCTCTTCCTTGATGTCGACCGCGGGCACCCAGTCACTGCTGCTTACCAGCTGGTCATTATCCTCGCCATAGCGGCCCAGGCGGGTATTGAACAGCCGATCCACCTCGCCGTGTAACTGGTTCAACAAGCTCCAGGGCTCATAACGTACCAAAGACATTTCACACCTCCTGAATTCCATTCGCCGGGCACCGGGTGGTGCCCGTTGCTGGCTAGTATCTGGGGATCCCGGGGATGATTTTCAAGCCCTGGCCCGGCCTGTTCCGGGTCTGGCGAAGGGGTGGGCGTAAGTGATCAGTCCTGCCCGAGGTCGCGTACCAGCGACGCGCGGATATTGTCGGGCAGCGGTTCCAGCTGGCGGGTGTAGTTGCGGTGACTGATCCCGACGCCCAGCGCCGCACCGGTCCGGGCCGCCGCCACCATGTCAGGCGTCAACTCAAAGCGCATGAAATGCACCGAGGAGGTCTTTTCGTCGTTTTCGCGCTCCATATCCTCGTCTGAAATCGCGAAGACCGGTTCGAAGCCGTCCACCCGCACCCAGGTATCGTCCTCAATGCCTTTCAGCTCGACCAGCCGGCGGCGGCGCTCTTCTTCATCCGGGATTTCGATCATGAAGGTGGCCTTCAGGTTGTTACCGTCAGGGATCAGCGGGTTGTAGGCATCCAGTTCTTCCTGGATACCGTCCGGCTCGAAGATACGCTCGGCGCGCAGCATCTCCTGGACCTGGTAGTGCATGGTCAGGCGGTCTTCAAAATACAGGGCCACGATATCGCCGAGCGGAACGCGCCGGTTCTTTTTATGCGCCATGACCTGGGCACGGAATTCAGGCCGGGCCTCGGCATACTGCTCCAGGCTGAAGAGATCGGAACGCGACAGTTTCTCCATATTCCTGATACTCCGTTTCAAAGTCCGTAGGCCATGCGCAACAGCCTGAGGGGATGCTCTGGCTGCCGGTCGCCGTTCAGCCCGTTGGCAATCTGGTGCCCGGCCATGGGGCAGTCACTGCAGTAGTGATCCGCGGCAGCCTTCTGCACCCGCTTGATAACCGGCTGGCAGATTTTCATGGAGGCTTCGTGAAATTCCTTCTTCACCGCGTAGGTGCCGTCATGTCCGGAACAGCGTTCGATCGCGTCCACGCGGGTATCCGGCACCAGCTGCAGCACATCCCGGGTCTTCATGCCGATATTCTGCACCCGCAGGTGGCAGGCTACGTGGTAACTGATACTGCCCAGGCTGTTTTTAAAATCGGTTTTCAGCTGTTCGTGCCGGTGACGGATGGCGAGATATTCAAACGGGTCGTAGATGGCATCCCGCACTTTGGCCACGTCCGCGTCATCCGGGAACATCAGGGGCAACTCCTGCTTGAACATCAGCACACAGGACGGCACCGGCGCGACAATGTCCCAGCCCTGGTCCACCAGGGCAGCGAGACGCGGGATATTGTATTCCTTTGCCCTGGCCACGGCCTCCAGGTCGCCCAGTTCCAGTTTGGGCATACCGCAGCAGCGTTCGCTGCCCACCAGGCGCACCGGGATCTCGTTGTGTTCAAAGATGGCGATCAGGTCTTCGCCCAGTTGCGGCTCGTTGTAATTTCCGTAACAGGTCGTGAACAGGGCCACCCTGCCCCGGGTCGGCCCGGCCTGCGGACCCGCCGCGGCATTTTCATTACGCCCGCTTTCCATGCGGCGACGCAGGGTGCGGCTGTGGTACTCGGGCAGGTGCGCATCGGGGTGCACCTCAAACAATTCTTCCACGACACGCCGGCCAACACGCGACTGGTTCACCTGGTTGATGACCGCTGACACCACCGGTATGCCGGCCAGCGTGCCGACCAGGTCGGTTGAACTCAGCAGCCGGTCACGCGCCCGCGTATTCCCCTCGCGGTGCCTGACCGCCTTGGCACGTAACATGAGATGGGGAAAGTCCACGTTCCATTCGTGCGGCGGAACGTACGGACACTTGGTCATGTAACACATGTCGCACAGGTAACAGTGGTCCACTACCTGCCAGTACACGCGCCGGTCGACACCATCCAGTTCCATGCTGGGCGACTCGTCGATGGCATCGAACAGGGTCGGAAAGGCGTTACACAGGTTGAAACAGCGGCGACAGCCGTGGCAGATATCGAATACCCGCTCCAGTTCGCCGGTCAGGGCATCGATATCGTAGAAATCCGGATTTTTCCAGTCCAGTGGATGACGCGTAGGTGCTTCCAGACTGCCTTCACGAACGGGCATTGGCTACTCCCTGCTGGTATCGCTTTTCACACCATGCGGGTGAAGCGCGAAGGTACATAAAAACTGCCCGCCGGAGCGGCCTCCCGGCCGCGAAAGGTCGGCATTTCGCCAGACCGGTTCGCGGCCGGGAGGCCGCTCCTGCAGGTTTTTACGCAAACGAAGGCCAGGAGTCTGTCGGGTTTAGGAACAATCTACTGCGCTGGTGGGAGAGCGGCCCAAATTCCCGCAATTTTTCGTTGCGTAGAACTACTATGCGCCTCAAAATTGCGAAAATCTGGACTCGCTCTCCCACCATGCTCGCTACGATTGCCTAAACCCGACAGACTCCTAGTCGTCCAGGTTGTCCAGCGCCTTCTGGAAGCGGTTGGCGTGGGAGCGCTCGGCCTTGGCCAGGGTCTCGAACCAGTCGGCGATTTCGTCGAAATCCTCTTCGCGGGCGGCCTTGGCCATACCCGGGTACATGTCGGTGTACTCGTGGGTTTCGCCGGCAATCGCCGCCTTCAGGTTGTCGGCTGTGGCGCCGATCGGCAGCCCGGTTGCGGGATCGCCGACGACTTCCAGGTATTCCAGGTGACCGTGGGCATGACCGGTTTCACCTTCTGCGGTAGAGCGGAATACGGCCGCCACATCGTTGTACCCTTCCACGTCGGCTTTGGCCGCGAAGTACAGGTAGCGTCGATTGGCCTGGGACTCACCGGCAAATGCGGCTTTCAGGTTGTCTTCGGTTTTACTTCCTTTCAGGTCCATACTCTATAACCTCCTAACATGGGTGAGAAACGGCAGCTGCCATGATTTAGACTTAGTCTAAACAGGGTCGGAAATCTAGCTCAGTGCCGGCAGGCTGTCAATCACTATCCGCGGGCTGGCGG
>DRQL01000348.1 GCA_011371465.1 Gammaproteobacteria bacterium
ACTCGATAACCGACCAGTTGCGCATGACGCATGCGTTTTTTGACAGCCTGTCCGACGCGCGGGAGTTGGCGGCATGAGCGCGGTGATCCAAGGAAGCGGTACCATGGTCCGCCCCATGCCCAACCGGGAGCGCCGCAAGGAACCGTTGCGGGCCTGCGTGCAGTCCGCACTGGACCTGTACTTCATGGACCTCGACGGGCACAAGGCGGATGGCGTCTACGACATGGTGGTGGGACAGGTCGAACACGCCATGCTGGAAAGCGTGATGCAGCACACCCGCAGTAACCAGACCCGGGCCGCAGAAGTGCTGGGCATCAATCGCAGCACACTGCGCAAGAAGCTGAAGTTGTACGGGTTGTTATAAGCCCGTATACAAACGACTCGTTGCAGGAGCGCTGCGCTGTCCTTCGGCGCGAAGGTTTTAGTGCGCTTTCGCGGTCAGGAGACCGCTCCTACCGGTGTGTAGTACTACCATAGTACAGAACGACCCCCCCGTAGGAGCGCCGGCCTTCGGCGCGAAGGTCGTGGTTTGCTTTCGCAGTCAGGGGACCGCTCCTGCAGGAAATTACATTAACTGGAAATTATTATGTCAGCCATTCAGCGCGCATTGATCAGCGTGTCGGACAAGTCCGGCATTGTGGAATTTGCCGGTCAGTTACACAAAGCCGGCGTCGAGATCCTGTCCACCGGGGGCACCGCCAAACTGTTATCCGACAACGGGGTGCCGGTCATCGAAGTGTCGGATTACACGGGTTTCCCGGAAATGATGGCGGGCCGGGTCAAGACCCTGCACCCGAAAATTCACGGTGGCATCCTGGGCCGCCGCGGCAGCGACGATACAGTGATGCAGGAGCAGGGTATTCCTCCCATTGATATGGTGGTGGTCAACCTGTATCCCTTTGAGCAGACCGTGGCCAACCCCGACTGCGATCTGGATACGGCCATCGAAAACATCGATATCGGCGGGCCGACTCTGATTCGCGCAGCCGCCAAGGACCATGCGGCAGTGACCGTACTGGTCGACAGCAACGACTATGTACAGGTGCTGGAGGAAATGGCGACCAGCCAGGGCAGCGTCAGCGATGCCACGCGTTTCCGGCTGGCGGTCAAGACCTTCGAGCATACCGCGCGGTATGACGGTGCCATTGCCAACTACCTTGGCACCCTGACCGGTGAGGGAGAAAAAGAAACCTTTCCGCAGACGATCAGCATGCAGTACAAAAAAGTTCAGAGCATGCGCTACGGCGAAAATCCGCACCAGGCCGCGGCTTTCTATGTCGAGCACCAGCCTGGTGACGCCAGTGTCGCGGCGGCTGAACAGTTGCAGGGCAAGGAACTGTCCTACAACAACGTGGCGGATACCGACGCCGCGCTGGAATGTGTAAAGCAGTTTGACGAAGCTCCGACCTGTGTCATCGTCAAGCACGCCAATCCCTGTGGAGTGGCCCTGGGCGACAGACTGCTGGAAGCCTATGACCGTGCGTACAGCACCGACCCCGAGTCGGCGTTTGGCGGCATCATCGCCTTCAACCAGGCGCTGGACGCGGAAACGGCCAGAGCGATCATTGACCGCCAGTTCGTGGAAGTCATCATTGCACCACAGATCGATGCTGACGCCCGCACCGTGCTGGCGGAGAAAAAGAATGTGCGCGTGCTGACCTGTGGCGCCTGGTCAGGCAGCAGTCCGGCGCGGCTGGATTTCAAACGCGTTAATGGCGGCCTGCTGGTGCAGGAAGCCGACCTGGCGCTGTTCAATGAAACCCGCGTGGTGACCGAACGCGCGCCCTCGGATGCCGAGATGAAGGATTTGCTGTTTACCTGGCGCATCTGCAAGTACGTGAAATCCAATGCCATTATCTATGGCAAGGACGGCATGACTATTGGTGTCGGCGCCGGGCAGATGAGCCGCGTCAACAGTGCGCGTATTGCCGGCATCAAGGCCGGTCACGCCGGGCTGGAGGTAAAGGGCTCGGTGATGGCTTCGGATGCATTCTTCCCGTTCCGCGACGGTATCGACCAGGCCGCCGAGGCCGGTATTACCGCGGTCATCCAGCCGGGCGGCTCGATGCGCGACGAGGAGACCATTGCCGCCGCCAACGAACACGGCATGGCCATGGTGTTCACCGGCATGCGCCATTTCCGCCATTGAACCACCAATGTCCACTCCCTGTAGGAGCGCCGGCCTTCGGCGCGAAGATTGCAGCGTGCATTCGCGGTCAGGGGAGCGCTCCTGCAGAGGGCGAACTGAATATAAGGCTGAACGAATGAAGATACTGGTAATCGGCGGCGGCGGCCGCGAACACGCCCTGGCCTGGAAGGCTGCGCAGTCGCCGCGGGTGAGCAGGGTATACGTGGCGCCCGGCAACGCCGGCACGGCAAGCGAAGACCGGTTGCAGAATATCGATATCGGCGCCGAAGATATCGACGCGCTGCTGGGCTTCGCCAGCAAAGAATCCGTCGACCTGACCATCGTCGGACCGGAAGCGCCGCTGGTGGCGGGCGTGGTCGATCGCTTCCGCGAGCAGGGCCTGCGCATCTTCGGTCCCACTGCCGCTGCGGCCGAACTGGAAGGCTCCAAGGCCTTTACCAAGGATTTCCTCGCGCGCCACCGCATTCCGACCGCTGCCTATGGCAATTTCACCAACCTCGATGAGGCCATCGCCTATATCCGGCAGCAGGGGGCCCCGATTGTCGTGAAAGCCGACGGGCTGGCGGCCGGCAAGGGTGTGATCCTGGCGCAGACCGAACAGGAGGCTATTGATGCCTGCAGCGACATGCTGGCCGGTAATACCTTCGGCGAAGCCGGTCACCGTGTGGTGGTGGAAGAGTTCCTGACCGGAGAGGAAGCGAGCTTTATTGTCATGGTCGACGGCGAGCAGGTGCTGCCGCTGGCGACTTCGCAGGACCACAAGGCGCGCGATGACGGTGACACCGGCCCCAATACCGGTGGCATGGGAGCCTATTCACCGGCGCCGGTGGTCGACGCAGCCATGCACCAGCGCATCATGGACGAGGTCATCCGGCCAACAGTGCGGGGCATGGCTGCCGACGGTACACCGTACACCGGTTTTCTCTATGCCGGCATCATGATCGCTCCGGACGGTACGCCCAGAGTGCTGGAATACAACGTGCGTTTCGGTGACCCGGAGACCCAGCCCATCATGCTGCGCCTGGAATCGGACCTGGTGGAACTGTGTGAAGCGGCACTGGAGCACCGTCTCGACAGGATGCAGGCCGAGTGGGACCCGCGCGCCAGCCTGGGCGTGGTGCTGGCCGCCGGGGGGTATCCCGGCAGCTACCGCAAGGGTGATGTCATCAGTGGGCTGGATGCTGCGCAGGCGGAAGGCGTAAAAGTATTCCACGCCGGGACACGGTTGAAGGATGGCGCCGTGGTGACCAGCGGCGGGCGCGTGCTGTGCGTGTGCGCGCTGGGCAAAGATGTTGCCGATGCCCGGCACCGTGCCTACCAGGCGGTTGAAAAAATCAGCTGGAAAGATGTTTACTACCGGCGTGACATCGGTCACCGCGCCATCGCCCGATTGTAGAACGCCCACCCTTGCAGGAGCGCCGGCCTTCGGCGCGAAGGTCAGGGTGTGCATTCTCGGTCAGGGGACCGCTCCTGCAGGTGAACGTCGCTACCGTGATCACGGGAACAGTAAACGCTTCAGCGGTAAAAAACGACCGGCTTATGTTGGGTTACGCCCTTTGGGCTAACCCAACCTACGGGTGTCCGGGCATAGAACCGTTTCCCCGCAGGAGCGCCTTCTTTCGGCGCGAAGGTTATGGTTTGCTTTCGTGTTCAGTAGACCGCAACTGCGGGTGGGTGTTGTCTGCCGGAATTATTTGCAGGGCAGGCCGATTACCCGGCTGTTCGCGTATCAACGCCGGTTGCCGTGCCCAGCAGTAACACATCCGCCGGACGATTGGCGAAAATACCCACCGTCACGATGCCCGGGATATTGTTCAGCTCGCTTTCAAATTTGCACGGCTCCATGATTTCCAGGTCCTTGACGTCAAGGATGATGTTGCCGTTGTCGGTAGTGAAGCCCTGGCGCAGTTCCGGGCGCCCGCCCAGCTTGACCAGTTCGCGCGCCACATAGCTCTGGGCCATGGGGATGACTTCAATGGGCAGCGGGAAGGCGCCCAGCATTTTGACCAGTTTGCTCTCGTCGCAGATGCAGACAAACTTGCGGCTGGCGCCGGCGACGATCTTTTCCCGCGTCAGTGCGCCGCCGCCACCCTTGATCAGGTGGAGCTGGCTGTTGGTTTCGTCCGCACCATCGATATAGACCGACAGTTCGCCTGCCTCGTTCAGGTCCAGGACCGGGATGCCGTGCCCTTTGAGTCGCTCGGCGCTGGCTACGGAGCTGGCCACCGTGCCATCGATCCTGCCCTTGATGCCGGCCAGTGCGTCGATAAAGAAATTGGCCGTTGAGCCGGTGCCCACGCCGATCACGGTGCCGCTTTCCACGTATTCCAGCGCTGCTTCGGCTACCTGCTTTTTCAGTTCGTCCTGGTTCATGACAGTCTCCAAATATCGAATTGACGAATAATACCGGTTTTACCGGGTGCCGAGTCAAATCCGTTTGACTCTCCACCCTTGAATCCGGTTATTATCCTGACATGAGTGATAATTACCTGAAAATGATCCTGAATTCGCAGGTCTATGACGTTGCCAGCGAGACGCCGCTGGACCTGGCGCGCAACCTGTCGCGGCGCCTGGGGAACGATATCTGGCTCAAGCGGGAGGACCTGCAGCCGGTGTTCTCTTTCAAACTGCGCGGTGCCTATAACAAGATCGCCAGCCTGGACGAGGCCGCCTGCAGCAACGGTATTATCACGGCTTCCGCCGGTAACCACGCCCAGGGTGTGGCGCTGGCAGCGCAGTACCGCAAGCTGAAAGCACTCATCGTCATGCCGCGTACCACCCCGGGCATCAAGGTCAAGGCGGTGCAGGCGCTGGGTGGCAAGGCGCTGTTGCACGGTGATACCTACGACGAAGCCTATGCGCACGCCGAACACCTGGCTGCTGAACAGGGGCTGCCTTTTATTCACCCCTACGACGATCCGGAGGTCATTGCCGGGCAGGGCACGGTGGCCATGGAGCTGTTGCAGCAGTGCCGTGATCCGCTGCACGCTGTGTTCGTACCGGTTGGCGGTGGGGGATTGATTGCCGGTATTGCCACTTACATCAAGTACCTGCGCCCGGACATCCGGGTCATTGGTGTGGAGCCGGATGACGCGCCCTGCATGTACGAGGCACTGCGGCGCAAACGCCGCGTGGTGCTGGACCAGGTCGGTATTTTCGCCGACGGTGTGGCGGTGCGCCAGGTCGGCAAGGAACCGTACCGGCTGGCGCGCAAGTACGTGGACGAGGTCATGCTGGTCAGTACCGACGAAATCTGTGCGGCAACCAAGGATATCTTCGACGACACGCGCGCCATGGTGGAGCCGGCAGGTGCACTGGCCGTAGCGGCCATCAAGAAATACGTGGAGCGCGAAGGGATCTCGGGGGTACGAATGGTGGCGATCAACAGCGGCGCCAACATCAACTTCGATCGTCTGCGGCACGTGGCGGAACGCGCCGAGATCGGTGAACGTCGCGAGGCACTGCTCGCGGTGACCATCCCCGAACGCCCGGGCAGTTTCCTGCGCTTTTGCCGCACCCTGGGCAAGCGCGGCATTACCGAGTTCAATTATCGCTATGCGGATGCCGGCGAGGCCCACGTATTTGCCGGGGTGCAGCTGTCGAAGGGTGACGAAGAGCGCCAGGCGTTGCTGGATAAACTGCGTGGTGAAGACTACCCGGTCGTCGACATGACTGACAATGAAATGGCCAAGTCACACATCCGTTTCATGGTCGGTGGCAGGGCCCACAACCTGGAAGACGAAGTCCTGTACCGCTTCGAGTTCCCGGAGCGCCCCGGGGCGCTGCTGAAGTTCCTGGCCACGATCGGCAAACGCTGGAATATCAGCCTGTTCCATTACCGTAACCATGGCGCCGCCTACGGCCGGGTGCTGGTCGGTATCCAGGTGCCGGCCGGTGATCGCAAACCCTTCCGCAGCTTTCTTGACGAGCTGGGTTACACCTGGTTCGAAGAACTGGAGAACCCGGCGTATTCGCTGTTTCTCGGCAGCGGTTAACCGTCATACCGCCGTTCTGCAGGAGCGGTCCCCTGACCGCGAAAGCGGGCCATAACCTTCGCGCCGAAGGCCGGCGCTCCTACGGGGGAACAGTTCTATGCCTGGGCACCCGTAGGTTGGGTTAGCCCAAAGGGCGTAACCCAACATGAGCCTGCAGGAGCGCTCTCCTTACCGCGAAAGCAGGCTATGTCCCGCCTCATCACCGCAGGAAAATCCTTCTACGCAGCCTTCCTGTTCTCAAGCTTTAAAATAAAATCCCACTGTTTTTTACTGATCGGCATGATCGACAGGCGGTTGCCCTTGCGCACCAGCGGGCAGTCTTCGAGTTCCCGGTAGCCCTTCAGTTCCTGCAGGCTGATGAGGCGTTTCGTTTTGCGCTGGTATTGCACGTCCACCATGTACCAGCGGGGGTTGTCGGGATCGCTTTTGGGGTCATAGTATTTTTCCGAAGGGTCAAAGGCCGTGTGGTCCGGGTAACCTTCGCGCACCACTTTCATAATGCCCACGATTCCCGGTTCGGCACAGTTGGAGTGATAGAAAAATACCAGGTCGCCCTTCTTCATCTGGTCGCGCATCATGTTGCGCGCCTGGTAGTTGCGTACTCCGTCCCAGTGGTCGGTTTTTTTCGGCATTTTCTGCAGGTGGTCGATGCCGAATACGTCGGGTTCCGATTTCATTAACCAGTAGTTCATGTGATTTATCCTTTGCGGAACAGGTGCCAGTTACTGTCGGTGGCCACTGCAGTGAGTGGTACATCCCAGGGTTTGGCCGACAGCCGCGGCAGTTGCTGAAAGTCGTAGGCAAGGCCGACCAGGCGCGGCTTGCGCCAGTGTTGCCTGTGCAGCAGGTAGGCAAAGCTGCGGTCGTAGAAGCCGCCACCCATGCCCAGGCGATGGCCGTTGTGGTCGAAGCCCACCAGTGGTGCCAGCACCAGGTCCAGGGCCTGCGCTGCTATGCGCTGCCGGTGCACGTTGGCGGGTTCGGCGATACCGAAACGGTTTTTGATCAGCGGGGTGTCGGGTTCATAACGGGCAAACCACAGCCGGTTGGCCCGGTACGGCACCAGTACCGGCAGGTAGACCTGCTTGCCCATGCGCCAGGCGAGCGCGATCAGCGGGGCGGTTTCCACCTCGCCGTCAGCGGGCAGGTAGGCCGCGATGCGTCGGCTGTTGCGGAAAACCGGCTGGCGCGCGAGTTGTTTGCACAGGGTTGTCGAGCGTACCAGGCGTTCGGATTCACTCAGGGCATTGCGCCTGGCGCGTAGCTGTTTTCGTTGGTCAGAGCGGCTGGGCACGAGTGGGAGACTCTTTAATTTAACCCGTCATTGCGAGCGCAGCGCGGCAATCTCTTTGACATGGCGCCAGACTGTACCGGATTGCCGCGCTACGCTCGCAATGACGGAAATGTTTAACTGAATCGGTTTGCCAGCAGGTGTTGCAGAATCCGTACCCGTAAAATCAAAGACACCTTCCGCAGATACCGTCGCAGTTGTTGCCCTTGAACCGGAGGTTCAAGTGGGAGCGAGTGTCAGACCTAAGGCTTTCCACGCGTGGCGGACATGCTCACTGGCCTGACAAGCCAACTCCCGGGGCCAAATATTAGGCTCAAGGAGATCTGAACTGCTAACGAGCACCGCAGAAGGTGCGCCTGTTGAGTATACAAGGTTCCTTGCGGTGGCGTTAGTGCCAGGGCCTGTTAACAGTGCCCATTTGGGAAGTGTTAACAGGCCCTGTGGAAAAACTTACAGTTCCAGCTGGTTACCCCGGTTCAGCGCCACGTCGATCTTGTCCTGCAGGGCGCGGATGCGCTGGCTGATGTTGAGCTGGTAGTCGTCTTTCACGGTCTTCTGGCCGAGCAGTTCGTGGGCCATGTTCAGCGCGGCCATGACGGCGATGCGGTCAGCACCGACGATTTTGCCGGTGTCACGGATTTCCTTCATTTTATCGGTCAGGAATTCCGCTGAGGCAAACAGCGCCTCGCGCTCATCGTCGGGACAGGCGATCAGGTATTCCTTGTCCATGATGTGCACGCGCAGCGGCTTGGCGTTTTTTTTCATACCCCCTGCTCCATGGCCTTGAGGCGGTTGATCATGGCCTCTACCCGGTTGCGTGCCATTTCGTTCTTTTCGATCAGGCTGGCGCGTTCGGTCACCATGGAGTCCTGCTGGTCGCGCAGCGAGCGGTTTTCCTCTTTGAGGCGTTCGATGCTGCTGACCAGTTCTTCCAGGCGAACTTCCAGTTTGAGCAGTTCCTGCTCGGTAACGGATTGCGGTGTGTCTTTAGTCATGCGCACACTATAGAGAAGGGCTAAAAATGCGTCAATGTCGGCGCTGTGTAATAATTGCACTATGCCTGAAAATCAACGCCTTGAGTATTACGATGTCGCCGACACCCTGGACCGCGCCTCGCTCCTGGTGGACGCGGCGGACTGCCACGGTTTCCTGTCCGGGCTGGTGTGCGCCTCCGGCTTTGCCGACCCGAAAATCTGGGTGGCCGAGATATTCGAGGACTATAATCCCAAAAATACGCGCCAGGCCGAGGCATACCGGCAGCTGCAGGCACTCTACGAAGCCACCGTAAGCGGTCTGAACAGCCACGAGATCGATTTCGAGCTGTTGCTTCCCGATGACGCGGAATCGCTGCGCGAGCGCGCCGGCTCGCTGGGCAGCTGGTGTTCCGGGTTCCTGTCCGGGCTGGGGATGGGAGGCTTGCCGGCGCAGGACCGGCTCCCGGACGACGTCCGGGAATTGCTGCGCGACCTGTCGGAAATCTCCCGGGTGGATTTCGAACTGGATCAGCCCGGCGAAGACGAGCTGGCCGCGTTTGAGGAGGTGGTGGAGTATATCCGTGTGGGTGTACTCTTCCTGCACGACGAACTGCAGCCCCCCAACGCGCCGTCACAGGTACAGTAGTCAACATGGACCAGAAAGAATTCGCCCGCCGGCGCAAACAGCTGATGCGCATGATGGGCCCGGATGCGATTGCGATCCTGCCTACCAACCCGGAGCAGCCGCGCAACCGGGACGTGGACTATCCGTTCCGGCCGGACAGTGATTTCTATTATCTGACCGGGTTTGCGGAGCCCGAGGCGGTGATGGTGCTGGCCCCGGGGCGCGAGCACGGCGAGTACCTGCTGTTCTGCCGGGACCGTGACCCCACAATGGAGACCTGGCACGGCCGGCGAGCCGGACCCGAAGGCGCGGTGGAAAAGTTCGGTGCCGACGATGCCTTTCCGATCCAGGATATCAACGAAATCCTGCCCGGCTTGCTGGAAAGCCGGGAGCGTGTATTTTACACCATGGGTTCGGCCCCCGAGTTTGACCACCGGCTGATCAGCTGGGTGAACCGGATTCGTCGCCAGTCACGCGCGGGCAAGCACGCGCCGGACGAGTTCATTTCGCTGGAGCACTTTGTGCATGACATGCGCCTGTACAAGAGCCGGGCGGAAATCCGGGTGATGCGACAGGCCGCGAACATTTCGGCGCGTGCGCACAAGCGGGCCATGCAGCTGTGCCGGCCGGGCATGATGGAATACGAGCTGGAGGCGGAATTCCTGCACGAGTTTCGCCGGGCGGGCGGTGAGCCGGCCTATCCTTCCATCGTGGGCGGCGGCGAGAATGCCTGCATCCTGCACTACACGGAGAACAACGCACCGCTGAAGGATGGTGATATCCTGCTGATTGACGCAGGGACAGAACACGAGTACTACGCTTCCGATATCACGCGCAGTTTCCCGGTGAACGGCCGCTTCAGCAAGGCGCAGCGCGCCATTTACCAGCTGGTGCTGGATGCGCAACTGGCGGCCATCGAAGAGGTATACCCGGGCAATACCTGGAACGCGCCGCACGATGCAGCCGTCAAGGTGATTACCCGCGGCCTGGTGAAGCTGGGCCTGCTCAAGGGACGCACCCCGACACTCGTCAGGGAACGGGCCTACCACCGCTTCTACATGCACCGTACCGGGCACTGGCTGGGGATGGACGTGCACGATGTCGGTGACTACAAGGTCGGCGATGAATGGCGTGTACTGGAACCGGGTATGGTGCTGACGGTCGAGCCGGGACTGTACATACCGGCCGGCAGCAAGGGAGTGGCGCGCAAATGGTGGAACATCGGCATACGTATCGAAGACGACGTGCTGGTGACGCGTGACGGTTACGACGTATTGAGCAAGAACCTGCCCAAGGAGATCGATGCCATCGAGGCGTTGATGGCGCGGTGATTGAAACAGCTCCGCCAGCCAGCGGGGTAGTAATGGCATTTGTTCGGTTTTGCACAGAGGAGACAGATACGTGATAAAAAACATTACAACAGCATGTGTACTGGGTCTTGCCCTGGCCGGCGGCGCCGTGGCTGCCGACGACAAGAGTGACGACAAGGGTGATGATGTCATTACCTCCATCGACGAGGGTATGGAGTATTACCGGGAAGGTGACTTCGCGGAGGCGGTCAGCAGCCTGAATTACGCGGTACAGCTGATCCAGCAGAAAAAAGGCCAGTCGCTCGGCAAGCTGTTGCCGGAGCCCCTGGATGGCTGGACGGCGGAAGAAGTGCAGTCACAGGCGGCGGGTGCG
>DRQL01000349.1 GCA_011371465.1 Gammaproteobacteria bacterium
GATTGAGTTTCGTAAGCGGTGTAGTGATTGCTCGAAAACACCAATAATGGTGAGGGTAAATAAAAGCTGGCGTGTACCAGTGAACAGGCCCCGGCGCAATCATGGCAATTGCAGCCCTTTTCGCAGCAGTGACGGGCGGCGCCGGTATGATCCTGACTGGTGTCGGTGTCCGCAAGGACGGCGTGTCCGTCCGCCTGGACAGCGACGGTATTTGATGCATGCTCGCAGCCGTCCTTGTAGGCTGACAACGCACCCTGCAGCGGAGCGAAGGCGATCGCCAGCACCAGCAGGCAGTCGATCCATCGGTGATGCGTTGTACGATGTGTCAGCATGGCATCGGCAACTTGTTCGGGTTTGCAAATGGTATGCAGAAAGCTACTTCCAATGATTGTCGGCCAGCCTTGATCTGGCTCAAGAAATACCGGGAAAGTAACAGTATGGACAGCGGGGGTTTAACACCAGCTGGCTTCGCCGGACCGGGTGTCCCGCAGCAGCTCACGGATATTCACGTCGATGATGCGATAGCCGACGTTGCCGTACAGGCGTTGTCGACCCTCGTTGAACACCAGCGTCGGGCTGCCGGGCACCAGGTAGCGGTCGCGGGCCTCGGTGTCCAGGTGCAGGTCTGCGTGGGCAGAGCCGTCATTCATTTTCCGATGGATCTCGGGTACCGGCAAATCCATTTCCTGTGCAAGGGCATCGAGCGTGGCCAGCCGGGAAATGTCTTCGGCATCCCGGAAAAAGGCACAACGTACCCGCCAGAGGAATTCCTCAAAGCGGGTGGGGATTGTCTGATCGCCTGTTACCCGAGGTGAATCGTGCTGTTCATCCAGCAGTTGCAGGGCCTTGAGGTAGAGGTGGGCGAGCTGCGATGAGCGGGGCGGGTTGCGCAACCAGAGATCAGGATGCAGTGTGACGTGTTCCCAGCCACTCGCGGATTCGTGCAGGTGGCGATTGAAACCGGCATAGCCATCCTGTTCCTGCCAGGCCTGCTCGATGCGCTGGTGGGCCGCGGCGAACACCGGGATGAAGCGGTAGTGCAGTTCGATCCGGTCCCCGTAATCCGCCTTGAGCTGGTCGATACGCGCCTGTGCACCATAGGCCCAGATGCACAGGACATCCGAAAACAGTTCGATCGTGACCTTTTTCATGTTACCGGAAGGGTCTGAAGTCCTGGTTGATCGGTTTTCGGCCGGGGAGGCGCAGACTGATATCGATACGTGTAGCGGGTTCGCGGGCGAACTCGCCTTCGCCGCTCAGCATGTTCATGCCGGCCGGTTGCAGTATACACCAGGAAGTTTTTCCCGCCGAGGTGATGAATGCTTTTGCTTCGGCAATCCCGACATCAACAGGATTGCCTTCGCCATCGCGGACAAAGAGTTTTATCGTTCGCCCGTCGATGTCCAGGTCCAGCTGGACAGCATTTGTGCGTGCAGTGGTGGCGGTGGATGGATCGAAACTGGATACGGGACCACGCCAGCCCAGGTCCGGTCGGTTCTCCGGCCCGTGTGCTGCCGCCGTTCCGCACAGGAACACAAGGAGCAGTGTGATTGCTCTGGTCATTCCCTGTGACCCCGCTTGATCTGCGCACCACGCCAGACCAGGAAGGCGGATGGAATGACCAGCAGGGTGAGGATGGTGGCGCTGATCATGCCGCCGACCATGGGGGCGGCGATACGCCGCATCACCTCGGAGCCGGTGCCGCTACCCAGCATGATGGGCAGCAGGCCGGCAATAATGGCGGCTACCGTCATCATGATCGGGCGCACGCGCAGCAGCGCGCCCTCGATCACGGCCTGACGGAGTTCGCTGATATCCACCCTGCGTTTTTCCAGGAAAGCCTTCTCCTCGTGTTGTCGGTATGCCTGGTTGAGATAGACCAGCATGATAACCCCGATTTCCACGGCCACGCCAGCCAGCGCGATGAAGCCCACGCCGACCGCTACGGACATGTCGTAGTCCAGCCAGTACAACAGCCATATGCCACCTACCAGTGCCAGGGGTAAGGTGCCCAGGATGATGATGACCTCGGCAAGGCGACCGAAGTTGAGGTACAGCAGTACCACGATAATGCCCAGCGTAACCGGTACCACCAGTGCCAGTTTCTTCTTGGCGCGCTCCATGAATTCGTACTGGCCGGACCAGTGCAGAGAATAGCCGGCCGGCAGATCGACCTGCTCGGCGACTACCCGCTTGGCCTCCTCAACGTAGGAACCCAGGTCCCGGTCCTGGATATCGATGTAAATCCAGCCGTTTAGGCGGGCGTTTTCACTCTTGATGACTCCGGGCCCGCTGACAATGCTGACTTTTGCAACGTCGCCCAGCGTAATCTGGGCACCCATGGGCGTCTGTATCGGCAGCTCGGCGAGTTTCATTTCCGAATCACGCACGTCGCGCGGGTAACGCAGGTTGACCGGGTATCGTTCCAGACCCTCGATGCTTTCGGTTACCTGCATACCGCCCACCGCGGTACTGACGATTTCCTGGACATCGGCGATATTGAGCGCGTAGCGCGATGCGGCGGTGCGGTCGATATCTACCAGCACATAGCGACCACCAACCACACGTTCGGAGAATACCGATACCGTGCCCCGAACCGGTGTCAACACGCGTTCGATGTCCTTGCCGATTTCCTGGATGACAGCCAGGTCAGGGCCGGCCACCTTGACGCCTACCGGTGTCTTGATGCCGGTAGCCAGCATGTCGATGCGGTTTTTGATCGGCATCACCCAGGCGTTGCTCATGCCCGGGATCTTGACCAGCGCATCCAGCTCGCGTTTGAGTTTGTCGGTGGTCATGCCGGGGCGCCACTGGTCACGCGGCTTGAGCTGGATGGTGGTTTCGATCATGGTCAGTGGTGCCGGGTCGGTGGCGGATTCCGCGCGGCCCATCTTCCCGAAGCTGCTTTTCACTTCCGGCACCGTCATGATGAGCTTGTTGGTCTGCTGGATGATTTCCTGTGCCTTGCCGATCGATACGGCCGGGAAGGCGCTGGGCATGTACAGCAGGTCGCCTTCGTCGAGTTCGGGCATGAATTCCGAGCCCAGGCCTTCGTCCATCGGCCACCAGCCGCTCAAGGGCCACATCATGGAGCCGGCCGCCAGTGCAGAGAGCAGGATGATGGTTTTGGGCATGTGCAACACACCGTCGATCACTGGCCGGTAGCCGGCAATCAGCAAGCGGTTAACCGGATTTTTCTCTTCGGCCACGATTTTCCCGCGGATGAAATACCCCATGAGCACGGGCACCAGGGTAATTGCCAGTCCGGCGGCGCCGGCCATGGCGAAGGTCTTGGTAAAGGCCAGCGGCGAAAACATGCGGCCTTCCTGGGCTTCCAGCGTGAACACCGGCAGGAAACTGAGGGTGATGATCACCAGCGAAAAGAACAGTGCCGGGCCGACTTCAGAGGCTGCTTTCGCCATCAGGTCCCAGCGATTGGCATCGGTGACCGTGTTGTTTTCCAGGTGTTTGTGCGCGTTCTCGATCATGACGATAGCCCCGTCCACCATGGCACCAATAGCAATCGCAATGCCGCCCAGCGACATGATGTTGGCGTTTACGCCCTGTGCGTGCATGACAATGAAGGCCACCAGGATGCCTACCGGCAGGCTGAACAGGACTACCAGTGCGGAGCGCAGGTGAAACAGGAATACCAGGCATACCAGGATAACGACGATGAACTCTTCAACCAGTTTTTCCTTCAGGGTGTCGATTGCCCGGTCGATCAGGCTGGAGCGGTCATAGGTCGGGACGATTTCGACGCCGTCCGGAAGGCTGCCCTGCAGCTCTTTCAACTTGTCCCTGACACCCTCGATGGTGGTGAGTGCATTCTCGCCCCAGCGCATGATGACCACACCACCGACCACTTCACCTTCGCCGTCGAGTTCGGCGATGCCGCGGCGCATCTGCGGCCCGAGGCGGATATCCGCAATGTCCTTGAGCAGGATCGGCGTGCCGTTGGCATTGAGTCCCAGCGGTATTTTTTCCAGCTGTTCGATACTCTGGATATAGCCGGTCGCGCGTACCATGTATTCCGCCTCGGCCATTTCGATGACCGAGCCGCCGACTTCCTGGTTGCCACGCTGGATCGCTGTGCGTACTTTGGTCAGCGGTATCCCGTAGGCACGCAGCTTGTCGGGATCCACCACCACCTGGTACTGTTTGACCATACCACCGATGGTGGCAACCTCGGACACCCCGTCCACGGTCTGTAACTCGAACTTCAGGAACCAGTCCTGGAGACTGCGCAGCTGTGAGATATCCAGCTTGCCGGTACGGTCCACCAGCGCGTACTCGTAGACCCAGCCGACGCCGGTGGCATCGGGACCCAGCGCGGTGACCGCGTTGGACGGCAGCTGGCTCTGTACCTGGCTGAGATATTCCAGTACCCGGGAACGCGCCCAGTACAGGTCGGTATTA
>DRQL01000350.1 GCA_011371465.1 Gammaproteobacteria bacterium
ACATCAGCCGTTACCTCGATTTTGTGCTGACCCTGTTCTTTGCGTTTGGCGTCGCGTTCGAAATACCGGTGGCGGTCGTGCTGCTGGTGTGGACCGGCGCCGTGCAGCCGAAGACGCTGCGCGACAAACGTCCCTATGTCATTGTCGGCGTGTTCGTGATCGGTATGCTGCTGACGCCGCCGGATATTATTTCCCAGACCATGCTGGCGGTGCCCATGTGGCTGCTGTTCGAGATCGGTGTGTTCATGGGGGAACGGTTTGCGCCCAAACGTGACGAGGAAGACAGTAACGATTCCGGTCACGGGGAGTATGAGCCGCCCACGGATGAAGAGATGGAAGCAGAGCTGGACCGTATCGAGGCGGAAGAAGACGGTCACAGGCCGGAGTGATGCGCCTTAACCCCATGCTGGCGCGGGGATTGTTGATCGTCTGGTTTACGGGCGCATCCGTTGTGCTGGCTGCCGCGCCGGTATTGACCAGCCAGGTGGCCGATCACCCCTCTCCCTATCTCGCCATGCACGGACAGGACCCGGTGCACTGGCAGGTCTGGAGCCGTGAGACGCTGGAACTGGCGCGCAAACTGAACCGGCCCCTGCTGGTCTCCATCGGTTATTTTTCCTGCCACTGGTGCCACGTCATGCAGCGCGAGAGTTATCGCGATCCGGCGCTGGCCAGACTGCTCAATGAACATTTTATCCCCGTCAAGGTCGACCGGGAGCTGAATCCCGCGCTGGATGCCCACCTGATCGAGTTCGTGGAGCTGACGCGCGGGCACGCCGGCTGGCCATTGAACGTGTTCCTGACGCCGGAAGGGTATCCCATTGTCGGCATGACTTATGCGCCAAGGGACCAGTTCTACCAGGTACTCGACAAGCTCCGCCAGCGCTGGGAGGCCGATGCCGGTCAGCTGCGACAGATGGCGCGGCAGGCGCAGTCCGAGTGGCACCGGCTGCGTGAAGGGAAAGCGGACAGCCGGTCTTCCCACACTTCGCCCAGGCACAGCATGCGCGTGCAGACCGTACAGCTCAGGGACGAACTGGAGGGCGGTTTCGGGCAGCAGAGCAAGTTTCCCATGGTGTCCCAGTTGCGCGCGCTGTTGTGGCTGCGCGAACAGTTGAACGATACCTCGGAGGACGCCTTTGTCCGGTTGACGCTGGACCGCATGGCAAGCCAGGGCATGCACGACGAACTGGGCGGGGGTTTCTTCCGCTACGTCACCGACCCGGGCTGGCAGGTGCCGCACTACGAAAAGATGCTCTATGACAATGCGCAGCTGGCGGTACTCTACCTGCAGGCTGCGCGGGTGTTTCAGTCTGACCACTACCGGGATGTCGGGCTGGGTACCCTGGATTTCATGCTGCGAGACATGTGGCGCCCCGCGGGTTACTTTATCGCCAGTTTCTCCGCGGTGGACGGGCAGGGTCGGGAGGGGTTTTACTATCACTGGAAAGAGGCAGCGCTGGTAAAGTTGCTGAGCCCGGAACAGCTGAAAGCGGCCAGGGCCGCGTGGTTCAGCGACCAGCCGCCCCGTTCGGAATACGGACGTCTGCCGCGCTGGCAGGACAGCCCGGCCGGTATCGCGAAGCGCCTGGGCTGGAGCGAAACCCGGCTGAAACAGGTGCTGGATGCCGCGCGGGAAAAACTGCTGATGGTACGCGCCGGGCGCAGTCTGCTGCCGGACGACAAAGGGCTGGCTGCGTGGAACGGGCTGGCGCTGAGTGCGCTCGCAGCGGGTTATGCGGCCACAGGGGATGAGCGTTATGGCAAGCCGGCAAAGCAACTTGCCGCTTACCTCATGAACACGCTGTGGGATGGCGAGACCCTGGTGCGTGCCCGCGACGGCGATCAGGTCATGGCCGGGGCTACACTGGAAGATTATGCGATGGTGGCGCAGGGGCTGTGGGACTGGAGTCGTCAGCAAGCGTCGTGCAAGGGCTGTAAGGAGCGGGTCGGTCAGCTACTGCGTGTTGCCTGGCAGCGGTATTTTAAAGACGGCCGCTGGGTGCAGTCCGACACGCCGTTGATTCCCATGCTGGGTGGCCGCGTCGCACTGGACGACAGCCCCTTGCCCTCGGCGACCGCAGTCATTACCCGCCTGAGCCAGCAGCACCCGGGGTTGAAAAAAGATCCGGCGATTCAAAAGCAGGTGAAGGCGCACCTGGATGCGGTCAGGGATACGCTGGGGGATTCCGTGTTCTGGTATGCCAGCTACCTGGCGTTGCTGCTGCCCGCTCAGCCGGTGGAATAGCGCATGCGGGTACCGTGTGTCAGCGACAGGGTAAGCTCTTCCGCGGTAAGCGCGGCAGGGAAATACGCACCGGAGATCTTGGCGGCGTTGATGCTGGCACCCTCCAGGTTGGCTTCCGAGAGGTCGACACCGCGCAGGTCGGTCTGCCGGAAGTAGCAGTCGCGCAGGTCCAGGCCCTTTGCGTCCAGTTTGCGCAGGTCCAGGGTGCGGAAATCGCAACCGCGCAAGTCGCAGGTTTCGCCGTTGGCGCGTCGTGTGTTGAAATCGTCTACGGCGCCTTCGCGCAGCAGGCGGTACATGGGGTCGTCTTTGATCTGCGGACTCTGGTTGCTCATTGGTGGCTCCTGACGGGCAGCGGTTATATGCCGCACTATTAAAGCATTGAAGTGCGTCACTGCCAACAAAAGATGAAGTGTAATCACTGTGACCGGGAGGCAGTATGAAACAGCAACTGATCGCCGTTGTACTATTGCCTGCAGCCCGGGTTTGCGGAGCGGGAGACCTGCAGGTTCCCGCGTCCTGATCTTCGGCGGCGACGACAGCAGGCAGGAGCAGCTACCTCTACCGGAAACCGCCCTGCTCATAGTCCCGGTAGGCCTGCTGAATCTCGGCGCGGGTACTCATCACAAAAGGTCCGCCGCGGGCCACCGGTTCGTTCAGGGGCTTGCCGGCCACCAGCAGGAAACGGGCTTCGTTTTCCCGGGCTTTCAGGTTGATGGATTCGCCCCTGCCGAGAACCCCGAGTTCGTCGCGTACCAGCCGAAGAACTTGTCCCTGATCACCCGTCGCATCCAGCGGCCCCTCGATGACATGGATAAAGGCATTGTGCGCTGCCGGCAAAGACTCGGTGAATGACTGACCGGCCGGCACCCGCACATCCAGGTACAGCGGTTCTGTCAGGGGTTGAACCACCGGGCCCGTCGTACCTTGTGAGGTTGTCCCGGCGATCACCCGGATTTGCACGTCTCCGGCTCGTGATTCCAGTGGAATCTCATCGGCCGGGTATTCCTGGTAACGCGGCACATCCATTTTGTGCGCGGCCGGAAGGTTGATCCATAACTGGAATCCTTCCAGCAGACCGTTATCCTGTTCCGGCATCTCCGAATGAACGATGCCCCTCCCGGCTGTCATCCACTGGATGCCGCCGGCCTGGATAACACCTTCATGCCCCGCGTTATCCCGGTGACGCATACGCCCGGCAAGCAGGTAGGTGACCGTTTCAAACCCCCGGTGCGGGTGTGGCGGGAAGCCGGCGATGTAGTCCTGTGGCTGATCGGAGCGAAATGCGTCCAGCAGCAAAAAAGGATCCAGCATGGACAATGCC
>DRQL01000351.1 GCA_011371465.1 Gammaproteobacteria bacterium
CGGGAAAGACGGTTTCTCGACAGCATCTTGTCCATGACTGCGTCGGGCAGGGTAGAGATCAGCAGGTGGTTATAGGTCTGGTCGGCGTGGTTAAAAATACCGCCCGCCAGTTCCGCAAACGCAAAAACCCGGTCCCTGAATCGCATACGCCGTGGCCAGAGCGAAAATACCGGGAAATACCACAGCAGGTTGTCGTAGAGATACACCGGTTTCTGCGGCGACTCATAGCTGCGGCCCAGCAGTTCGATGGTCCCGAGCGCACCTGCACACAGGAATACCTTGTCGTAGTCACTATCACCCCTGCGGGTTGTAAGCCGCACCTGCTGATGGCGACTTTTTACGCGGTACACTTTCTCGAACGTGATCCGGCACTGGCCGTTATTCGCGAATTCGGCTATAGGTCTGGCGGCCCGGAACAGGGCGTCGCGCGGACAGCCGTAGAGGCAGTCACCACACTGTATGCAGCCGTTACGTTCTCCGGCGTGGGTATTGAGCGCAAAGCGATTGATGCCGATGGCAAGATCCATGCCGCTATCGTCGGCATTGTCCCGGCGGCACTGCAACTTTGCCAGACCGGCAGCGACATCGATAGGCGGGTGATTGACGCTGCCGGTATCGAAGAAATGATCAAGTTCTCCCCTGGTCGTTCCGGCAACCGGGATACGCCCGGCAATGAAACGGTAGTGCGTGTCCAGCTCACCCAGGACAGCCGCGACCGGGTCGGTAAAGGCATGGGCGGGAAATATCGAACTGCTCCAGTAGTTACCGATGCCGCCGAAGGTATCGGAAATCTTGATGTTGGTTTTCAGCCCGTGTCCGACATGATCCTGTAACGCCTGCCTGTGAAAAATGCGCGGCGGTACAATTCCACCGCCTCCTGCGGTCCTGGCGACCCTGAGGATGGCGTTGACATCCTGATCGGAATAACGTGGCTGGTAAGCCGCATCGATCTGATCTTCCTGGTCGGCCTGTCCGCTGGTGTAGACATGTATATCCAGTGCCTGTCCCGCCTGTTTCAGCGCGACCAGCCGTGCCAGCGCGCCGAACGCGGTCGGACCGCCGCCAACGACGGCAACCTTCACGGGATACTGTCCGTTTTCGTTTCCGCCTCGATGCGTGCAGCCAGTTCCGACGGGGAAACAGTCAGCAGGGTAATCAGTCGATCACTGATGGGCACACCCGGCACCAGACGGCGCGCCAGATACAGCAGGCCGAGGACCAGCCCGGTAGGTACCGGCAAGGGAATGCCGGTAATCCCTTTTTCGGCCAGGATATTCGCAATCAGGTCATTGAGGCGTACGGGTTCGGGGTCATAAGCAGGCAGGATGCGGGGGCAGGCGTCGAAATTCAGTACCGCATTCACCAGCGCATCCATGACCTGCTCCGGTCGCGCCACCAGGGCCAGCGGCGAAGGCAGAAACATGAAACGTGCGTGCAGCTTGCAGACAAAATCCTGCAGTGCCAGATAGGGGCCGATGGCAGGCTCCGAGCGCAGCAGACCGGCAATGATCTCGACCGTGTTGGCCGGGTCCATTTGCTGACCAAGGTGATACTTTGCCTGACCGTAGTTGGCGGGATTGGCCGGTGTCGCACAGACCGATGACATGTACACGGTTTTTACACCGTCCGGCAGCGCCGCCCTGATATGGTTGAAGATTTTGACATTGTCCGGAATTGCGTCAAAGGTACTTTTCGGCCGCGCCCATGCCAGGTGGACAAGGATCCTACCATTCCTGCAACGCTCGGCCATGGCCGGCGGAAGTGGCTCGCGCAGGTCGCATGGCAGGTACTCGACCTGCTCCGATAACACCAGCCCACCGGTGTTACACCAGGGGGTAACGAGGCCCAGGACTTTCGTGCTGCTGCCCGCCAGGCGTTCGATCAACTGCTGACCAATTCCGGAATGTGCGCCGGTGATGACTACGGCTGGCCCCGCCGGAGCCTGTTTTTCTATCTTGTCCATAGAGCTTCCAGCCAGGGGTTGAAATCAATGCTGCCGGTGTCAGGAATCGATTGGGATCGTGCTGTTGTCACCGGACAAGCGATCATGACTGTACCCGGGCATGATGTTGCAACATGATCCAGGACCACAGGAACAACCGGTGGTCTTCACGGCCCGACTGATGACCGCGGATACGACGGTCGATTTCTGCTCCGCACAGGCCAAACTGGCCGGCACCGTCGTGCGATAGCGGAATATCCTCCAGCCAGGCCTTGAGCGGGATTCCGAAACCTTTCTTTGGCCGGTTCAGGATAGCCTGCGGCACCAGGCCCCGGGCGGCTTCTTTCAGTACGATCTTACGCTTTCTGCCGTCGAATTTGTAGGTTGCCGGCAGCCGGCGCACATAGTCCACCAGGTCATTGTCCAGGAACACGGAGCGTGTCTCCAGGCCGTTGAGCATGGCTGCGCGGTCGACTTTGGCAAAAATGTCGTCCGGCAGGTAGAAGTTGGTATAGAACTCAAGGGTTTTATCGACCAGGTTCTTGTGCGGGTCTTCATGCCACAACGACAACACCTCGCTGTAGAGTTCCTCCACTGCAACCGGCTCGTTGAACATATCACTTATATCAGCCGGCTCCAGTGGCGCAAGCCATACCGGGTTCCACAGCTCCGGCCCGAAATCGAGACCCTGCAAGACCCGCCTCAGTTTAAAGTCGAAGCTCATGTTTCTGGCCGACCTGGGTAACAGTTCCGCCAGGCGACGCAGGCCCCGATGGGCAATACCCGGAATCACAGCGTGGTACAGAGCCGCCGGTTTCAGGGCCGCGAAGGGATCGTAGCCCGCAAACAACTCATCCCCTCCGTCACCACTCAATGCTACCGTTACACGCGAACGCGTAAACCGGCAAAGCAGATAAGTCGGCAGGATAGAGCTGTCGCCCTGGGGTTCATCCAGCCGGCGGAGCACCTCATCCATCAGATTGCGCGCCTTGTCGAGATCCAGGATTTCCTGGTGATGCGAGGTGCCCAGGGCGGTGGCCATGGCACGGGCATGCGACGATTCGTCAAACGACTTCCGGGTGAAACCGATGGCGAA
>DRQL01000352.1 GCA_011371465.1 Gammaproteobacteria bacterium
GGCCGCGGGCCGGTAGACGTCACAGCTGGCCACCAGCACCGATTTCTTTTTGCGTTCTTTCAGCCAGCGCGCCAGCTTGGCAGTGGAGGTGGTCTTGCCCGAGCCCTGCAGGCCCGCCATCAACACCACCACCGGCGGCTGCGCATTGAGGTTCAGTTCATCGTTGGCCTCGCCCATGAGCGAAACCAGTTCGTCATTGACGATCCTGACCAGCGCCTGTCCGGGGCTGAGGCTCTGCAGTACTTCCTGACCCACCGCACGCGCGCGAACCTTTTCGGTGAAGTCCTTGACCACCGGCAACGCCACGTCGGCTTCCAGCAGCGCCATGCGCACTTCGCGCAGGGTATCGCGGATATTGTCTTCGCTGAGTCGGCCCTGCCCGCGCAGGTTCTTGATGGTCCGGCCGAGCCGGTCCGTGAGGTTCTGAAACATAACGCCTTGTCCCGCCGGAAAGATGGGTTGCGGACAGGATAAGGCAGGGGCGTAACGCGAACCTGCCGTACCCGGTCTGTACGGCGGGATTATAGCGTGAAGCGCTCGCCCCCGCACAGGCGATGTACCGGCAGGCGATCGATACGGCCACGGCACTGTTTGACGATGGTGTCCTCGCTGCCCGGCTTGAGGTGCGTCAGGTACAGGCGCGGCGTGTGGTTAAGCTTCTTCAGATCATCGGCCAGCAACTGCGGGCAATAGTGCCGCGCCCTGGAACTCAGCTCGAGATCCTCGTCGGCAAAGGCGCTCTCCACGATCAGCAGGTCCAGCTTGTCGTGGCGGTTCAGGGCCTCCCAGAAACCGTCGTTGCTGGTGGTGTCACCGCTGAAGGCAAAACAGCCGACGCCGTTCTGCACCCGGTAGCCCGCCGCCGGTACGGCGTGGTTGACGGCAATCATCTCGACGCGCCGGTTGCCCACCCGGATCTGCTCGCCAGGGTCCATGACTTCAAAACGCAATACCGGGTTTTCCACGCTGGGCAACTGCGAGAAATCGGGCCAGATCTGCCAGTTGAAGATGTGTTCCCTGAGCACCCGGATGGTCTCTTCACGCGCATGCAGGACTACCGGCTCGCTCACCAGGTCGAAAATGGAATCGAGCAGCATGGGGATGCCGGCGATGTGGTCCAGGTGCGAGTGGGTGACGAAGATATGCCGGATCGCCGCCATCTCCTCCAGGCTCAGCTCGGTAATCCCGGTGCCACCATCGATCAGTATATCGTTGTCTACCAACAGGGACGTGGTGCTCAGATCGGCACCGATCCCCCCGCTACAACCTAGTATCCTGAGTTCCATAAGTTCTGCTCGTTTCAGTTCGTTTCCCTGCTCGATGCGAGGATCGTGCCAGCGCATTTCACAGAAAAAATGCAGAGCGCATCACAGTTCAGTCCCTGAAACCGCGCCGGTACGGGCTGCCGCCCCGCCACCTGACGCAACGCGTCACCGGGCCTGACACGGGCAGGCAGCGCAGCCGGGCCTTTCGCCCACAGCTGCTTGTGCCATTATGTTTTTTATGAACCTGTTCGCATTTTCCATGGTGGCTATCGTCCTCTACCTGCTCACCAGCGCGGCGCTTACCATGCGCCTGGCCGGCAGTGACAGCGGCCTGCGCATGAACCGGAGCCTGATCCTGCTGCTGGGATTCGGCGGTGTGGCGATACACGCGATCGTGCTTTACCCGCACCTGGTCACCAGCCATGGCCTGAACCTGGGCTTTTTCAACGCCGCCTCACTGGTTGCACTCATGATGGTGACCCTGCTGCTGATAGTGGCGATCAAACAGCCGGTCGAAAACCTGGGCATCCCGGTGCTGCCGATCGCAGCAGCCACGGTCGCGCTGGCCAGCTGGAATCCCGGACACCATGCCTTCATCACCGCGGGCACCTGGCAACTCGACCTGCACATCCTGTTTTCCGTGCTCGCCTACAGCCTGTTTGCGCTGGCTGCGGTGCAGGCCGTATTGCTGGCCATCCAGGAGAAACACCTGCGCAACCGCCACCCCGGCGGCTATATCCGCGCCCTGCCGCCCCTGCAGATCATGGAGAGCCTGCTGTTCCAGATGATCGGCACCGGTTTTGTGCTGTTGAGCGCCGCGCTGCTGACCGGCATCCTGTTCCTGGAAGACATCTTTGCCCAGCACCTGGTCCACAAAACCGTGCTCTCCATTACTGCCTGGTTTATTTTCGGCATCCTGCTGTGGGGGCGCTGGAAATTCGGCTGGCGCGGCCGCAAGGCCATCCGCTGGACGCTGAGCGGGTTTGTCTTCCTGCTGCTGGCCTACTTCGGCAGCAAACTGGTGCTGGAACTGATCCTCGGGCGGAATGCCTGACAAAGCGGCCTCCAGCGCCTACAATCAGCGTATCGGCGGCAACGGAGTTCAGGCTCTTTGGACGACATCCCCCTCAGCGTGCTGTTTGGCACGCTTATTTTTCTGATTATCCTGTCCGCGTTCTTTTCCGGCTCCGAAACCGGCCTGATGACGCTCAACCGCTATCGCTTGCGCCACCTGGCGCGCACCCGGCACGCTGGCGCAAGACGCGCACAAAAACTGCTGGAACGACCGGACCGCCTGATCGGACTGATCCTGCTCGGCAACAACTTCGTCAACATCCTGGCCTCGTCGCTGACCACGGTGATTGCCCTGCGCCTGGGCGGCGAAACCGGCATCGCCATCGGCGCCGGCCTGCTGACGCTGGTGATCCTGATCTTTGCCGAAGTCACGCCCAAAACCCTGGCCGCCCTGCACCCGGAACGCGTCGCCTTTCCGGCCGCTTTCATCTACGGCCCGCTGCTGTGGATCCTGCACCCGCTGGTGTGGGTGGTCAATACGATTGCCAACGCGCTGCTGAAGGCGCTCGGTATCCGCCAGGACGAAAGTTCCACCGATGCGCTCAGCCAGGAAGAACTGCGCACGGTCGTTCTGGAAGCCGGCGCCATGATCCCCAAGCGCCACCAGGATATGCTGCTGAATATCATCGACCTGGAAAAAGTCACCGTGGAAGACATCATGGTGCCGCGCAAGGAGATCACCGGCATCGACCTGGAAGACAGCTGGGACGCCATCGTGCGCCAGATCAGCAGCAGCCAGTACACCCGCCTGCCGGTCTACCGGGGCGGTATCGA
>DRQL01000353.1 GCA_011371465.1 Gammaproteobacteria bacterium
GGACAGCAGCCCCGTCATGGCGGACGGGCAGGAGAATTGTCTGGTTCGCGGAGCGGACACGCTGATACCATGCCGCCCATGAACGGACGCTTTCTTCATGGGAATCATGTGCTGTACCTGGCACGGCTGTCGGGTATCGTTTCGCTGTTGCTGGGTGTCATTGTTTTGCTGGGGTGGTACCTGCACCAGCCCGCACTGATCCAGGTCAGTCCTGCCTTTGTACCCATGCAATACAACACAGCGCTTGGCTTTGCCCTGAGCGGTCTGGCCCTGCTGGGGCTCAGCGGCGACTGGTCGCGCACGGCTGCGCTGAGCAGTTTCGTGGTGCTGCTGGTCGGACTGCTTACCCTGTTCCAGTACCTGTCCGGTGTCGATCTGCACATCGACCAGTTGTTCATGGAACACTATATAGATCTGCAAACCTCCAATCCCGGTCGCATGGCGCCCAACACCGCACTGTGCTTCAGCCTGACCGGGCTGACCGTGCTGCTGGGAACGGGATTTGCCCGCTATGCGCGCATCGGTGCCTGGATGGCAATTCTGGGCGCCCTGATCATCAGTCTGGGTGTTGTGGCACTGGCCGGCTACCTGATCGGTGTGGAAGGCGCCTATGGCTGGGGCCACATGACCCGCATGGCGATTCACACGGCGGCAGGATTCATCGTGCTGGGCACCGGGTTTATCGCACTGGCGTGGGAGCGGGATCGCAACCGGGCAGGACACGAACGCCTGCCGCACTGGCTGGCGGGGGTAATCGTCATCACCGGCTTCACCATTACCTTTGCGCTGTGGCAGGCCCTGTCTGCGCAGGAGAGCCGGATGGTGGCGGGCATGGGCGCCGGGGCCCGGAATCTCTCCGACGAGGGTTTGCTGGTTTTCGGTATCCTGCTGACGCTGGTGCTTGCGTTCAAGGCCCGGGCCATGGCCGGAAGCGGTCACGGCCGCCGCCGTTCGCGGCGGGATTTTGCGCCGGCCGTGGTTGTTGCGCTGGGCGTCTTGCTGGCCGCGTCGCTTTTCAGCCTGCTGCACACCGGTTTCCAGGCATCGGTGCAGCAGCGTTTTGAAGCCGCCGCCCGGAACCACGCCGATGCGCTCGCCCACGGTATCGAAGTCTACCTGGAAACGCTGTATCACATTCGTTCGGCCTACGAGGCCTCGCCGTTCGTTACCCGGGAAGAGTTTCATGCACTGGTGAAACGCAGCCTGGCGCGCAATACGGGTATCCGTGCGCTGGAGTGGGTGCCGAAGGTCCCGGCCGCGGAACGCAAGGCGCTGGAAGCCACCGCACGGCAGCAGCTGTCCGCCGACTTTGTGCTGCGGGACCGCCCCGTGGCGAATGGTAAGGTGATACCGGCGCCGGTACGCGACGTGTACTACCCGATCTATTTTGTAGAGCCGCGCGCGATGTTCCGGTCCGTGCTCGGGTACGATCTGGCGGCCCGCCCCGAGTACCTGGAAACCCTGGAAAAAGCGGCACGCAACAATAGCCCGGCGGTTTCGCCGCGCCTGCAACTGGACCAGTCCGAGCCGGGTATGTATTCCGTGTTTGTGGCGTTGCCGGTGTACCGGCAGGGGATGCCGCTGCAAACGGCGGCACAACGTGAGGCTGCGGTGGCCGGGTTTGCGGTGATGGTTACGGAAATCGGGCCGATGACGGAGGCCATACTCGACAAGAGCACCCGGCCCGCCGGGCTCACGCTGGTATTCCGTGATGCCAACAACCCGGAAAGCCGGGCTTTCATGTATCGCCATGTGTCCCGCAACCTGGAGCCGGGGACGGAAAACACAGGAGCGGCTACTTCCGATGACGTCCTGAGCTATACAACCTTGCTGCCGTTTGCCGACCATAAATGGGAGCTCACCGCGTATGCGGCCAGTAAAAGGTTCTATCCCCGCTGGAACACCGGCAGTATCTGGTTGCCGCTGGGCATTCTGTTGCTGGCACTGGGCCTGGCGTATTTCCTGCACCGTCTGCGGCGTGCGGATGCGGCCGTGAACTATAACCGCATGCTGATGCACGCTGTGCTGGATAATTCACCTGCGGTTATCTACCTGAAGGACCTCGCCGGACGGTACCTGATGGTGAACCGTGTCTGGTGCGAAGTGAGTGGTGTGGATGAGGCGCGGGCCATGGGTGCCACGGATTTCGATCTTTTCCCGGCGCCGGTGGCCGAGTCGTTTGCCGGCAATGACCGGCGGGTGGCCGAAGCTGGCAGGGCGATCCGCAGCGAGGAGCACCTGCCGCAGGAGGATGGATCCGTACATACCTACATGTCCTACAAATTCCCGGTCGAGGATGAAGAGGGGGAGGTATTTGCCGTGGGTGGTGTCTCCAGTGACATTACGGAGATCAAGCAACGCGAGCGCCAGTACCGGATCCTGGTCGATACCATTCCCGGTACGGTGTACCGCTGCCGGATGGACGCGAACTGGACCATGCTGTTTGTCAGCAGCGAGGTTGAAGTCCTGACCGGTTATCCCCCGGTTGATTTCCTGGGCGATGCAGGACGCTCGTTTGCCGGGCTGATACACCCGGAAGACAGTGCAGCGCGTGCCGCGAGCGTGGCTGCCGCGGTCGCGGCGCATACGCCGTACATGGTGGAGTACCGGATTTTTCACGCCGATGGCGGTGTGCGCTACGTGTATGAACGGGGTCAGGCCGAGTACGGTGAGGACGGTTCAGCGGAAATGCTGGACGGCACCATACTCGACGTCACCGAACTCAAGTCGTTGCAGGCCGACCTGGAGACCGCCCGGGACCTGGCCGATGCCGCCAACCAGGCCAAGAGCGCTTTCCTCGCCAACATGAGCCACGAGCTGCGCACCCCCATGAACGCGATCCTCGGCTACAGTGAGATGCTCATGGAGGAGGCCGAGGATGCCGGCCAGGAAGATTTTATCCCGGATCTGAAGAAGATCAACCAGGCCGGTACCCACCTGCTGGCGCTGATCAACGATGTGCTCGATCTCTCCAAGATCGAATCCGGCAAGATGGAAGCCTTTGCAGAAGACATCGATATCGACGCGTTCATCGACGAGGTCAGCGGTACAGCGCACCCGCTGATGGAAAAGAACGGCAACACCCTGTCGGTCGAACGCGGACCGCGCCTCGGTACTGCCCGGCAGGACCTGACCCGCTTGCGCCAGACGCTGTTCAATCTGCTGTCCAATGCGGCGAAGTTTACCCATAACGGTACGGTGACCCTGCACGTCAACCGTACCCGGCAGGAAGACGGGGCCTGGCTGACCTTTGCCGTCAGTGATACCGGTATCGGTATCGCGGAAGACAAGCTGGACACGGTTTTCGAGGAATTCACCCAGGCGGACGGGTCCACCACGCGCGACTATGGCGGTACCGGGCTCGGGCTGGCGATTTCGCGGCGTTTCTGCAAGTTGATGGGCGGTGACCTGAGTGTGTACAGTGAACTCGGTCACGGCTCCACGTTTACCGTTCGCGTGCCGGTCTCGTTGCCCGGGAAGGAAGCCGGCAAGACAGCGCCGGTGTCAGCGACAGACAGGGTCGCACTGGACGAGGCCCGGGAAACCGGGTCGGGCGCGCGGATCCTGGTGATTGACGACGATCCGGAAGCCTGTGAAATCATCCGGCGCTACCTGACCAGGGATGGCTATGCGGTGGTCACTGCTGCCAACGGCGAACAGGGCCTGCGCCTGGCGCGCGAGCTGCGGCCGGTCGCCATTACCCTGGACGTGATGATGCCGGGCATGGACGGCTGGTCGGTGTTGCGCGTCCTGAAAGCCGACCCGGTATTGCGTACAATACCGGTGATCATGCTGACCATGATCAATGATCGCACGCGGGGGTACTCGCTCGGCGCAGTCGATTACCTGACCAAGCCCGTTGACAGGGAGCTGTTGCACAAGGTCCTGAGTCGCTATTCTACGGCCGGTGAAGCCGGCATGGCGCTGCTGGTCGAAGACGATACGGACACCCGTGCGGTCATTGCGCGCAGCCTGGAGAAGGCCGGCTGGCAGGTCAGCGAGGCCGGCAACGGCGAGGAAGCGCTGGTGCGCATGGCGTCGCAGACCCCCGGGCTGATCCTGCTGGACCTGATGATGCCGGTCATGGACGGCTTCGACTTCCTGCTGGCGATGCGGGCAAAGCCGGAATGGCGGCATATTCCGGTCGTTGTCGTAACTGCCAAGGACCTGAGCGAAGAGGAGCGTGGGCAGCTGGCGGGACTGGTCGAGCATGTCGTTGAAAAACGCGCCTGGACGCGCGAACAATTACTGGAACATGTACGTGAAGCCGTTGCAGCGTGCCAACTTGATCACGCAGGGATACACAGAACTGGAACCGAACATGAGCAAGATACTGCTGGTTGAAGACAACGAAATGAACCGCGACATGCTGTCGCGTCGACTGGAACGCAAGGGCTTCGAGGTGGTGATCGCCGTCGACGGCCAGGCGGGTGTCGATATGGCCGCCTCGGCGAACCCCGATATCATCCTGATGGATCTCAGTTTGCCGGTCATCGACGGCTGGGAAGCCACTCGCCGTATCAAGGCGGATGCGGCAACCCGGGACATACCGGTCATTGCCCTGACGGCGCACGCCATGGCCGGTGACGAAGAGAAGGCCCGGGAAGCCGGCTGTGACGATTACGATACCAAACCGGTCAACCTCAACCGGCTGCTGGAAAAGATCGGCAATTTCCTGGGTGGCAACGCCGCGTAGCCGGATGGCAGGTGGCCGCCGTATCGATGCGGCTACTGGTAGACCTGCTGGGCCAGCACCACCACCTTGTCCTGTTCGCCCAGTTGCCAGCGGACATCGCGCGGGGGGTTGAGCAGGACCTTGCCGTTGTGTTCCGCCAGGCGCAGCCCCAGGGCGATCTCCATTTTCTGCTGGCCCGCGTAGACCAGGTCGTGGAAACTGCAGTCCGTGTGCAGCTGGACGTAATCGCCGGCCGGGCGCAGGCTGATTTCAACACCACCGGCGCTGAGCAGCTCACGGTAAATGGGCGCGAGCACTTCCTGGCGCGCAATCTGTGCCAGCTGCGCACTGACCACTTCCGAACTGACCACGATATCGTCCACGCCCAGCCCTTCGAGCAGCGGCCGGTTGTTGTCATCCAGCAGCTCGACCACGGTATGTGGCTGGGTCGCCAGGGACCCGATCAGGTCCGACAGGCGTAGCAGCACACGCAGGGTGCGGGTATCCGCATCGACCTGCTGGTCCGACTGGTGAACAACGCGGTCATCGGTTTGATCGGCGAGCACGACAATCGTCTGGAACGAGGCCAGGTCGATGTCGGCATAGGCCGTCTGCGTCACCGCATCACCTTCCCGGAAACTCAGGGTAAGGTTCCTGAAGGGCGCTTTCTGGTGCGACGCGATCGCCTGTTCTGCCTGGTCCATCGCCGTCTCCGACAGGATAGTGACCTCGGTGCCGCTCAGGGAATGCGCGTCGAGTTCCTGCAGGATATCGTGCAGCAGGTCGGTCCAGCCGATCAGCAGTACCCGGCCGGGTACATGCGGGACAGACCCGCCTTCGCGGTAGATGTTCGATACCGGCAGCTGCTCGGGGCGTGCGCAGTGAATCGGCAGGCCGCGCGCCAGCAGTACCAGCTGCTCGTCTTCGGCAATTTCGTATTCGGGTTCCAGGTTGAGACCGGCGGCATGGCGTACGCTGCCATCGCGTTTTTCGTCCCAGGCGATGCCAACGGGAATGGCGTTGCCCAGTCCGTAGGCAATCTCGGCCATCGGTCGATCGATGCAGTCCGGTATGGATTGCACAAAGATGCTGTTACCGGAGGGTGCGTAGATTTCGCTGTAGACATCCGCCAGGCCGGGGTTGCGCACGGTCTGTACGATCACCTTGCTGATGATGCGGCTGGAAGAAATGATATGCAGCCGCTTGCGGGCTGCGATGCTGGCCAGTTCGTAGTTGCGTTCCAGGGCGATCTCGGTGGTCAGTACCGGTGGTTCACCGTCCCAGTCCCGGCGTGAGGTGAGCAGCACCACGGTCTTGATGGTTTCGCTGTCGTCGGCGTCCGTTGCCAGGACAATCACGCCGGAGGCTTTGTCGACCGCGACCCGGTCGAGCTCACCGTGATTGCTGGGTGTGCCGCTGCGCAGGATGATCCTGATCTTCTCGCGCTGGATGCCGGCGATGCGCAGTTGTTCCTGCATCATGTCGATGTCGCGGGGCGCCAGTATGACGACCTTGACACCTGGCTGAAGCCGGGCGAGCTGTTGCAGGACCGCGAATATCTTGTTGTTCCAGCCCAGTACCAGCATGTGGTTGCGTTCCAGCACCTGTGTGTCACCCTTGCGCAGGGCCTCGATACGGCTGCGCATGGTATTGTTGATCAGCGAGATCAGGACACTGAAAACCACCAGGCCCATGAGGGACAGGAACAGCGAATACAAGATGATCGGCAGGGTGGCGCCATAGGCCTTGGCGAACCCCGGCAGGCGCATGACCTGGTTCAGGGACCACCACAGGGAATCCCAGAAGCCGGCATCGATGTCGTGCGGGATGGTGCTGATATGGGCGTTTTCTTCCGAGAACAGCCCGAAGAAGACGGCGGTCATGCCGATCAGCGTGACGGTGACGACCAGTGTCAGGAACAGCAGCGACTGGCCGACGAACTTGCGCGCGAAAGCCTGGTCGATCAGGTAACGGATATTTTCCTGCAGTTTGGTCAACAGTCTGTGCATGGGGAAACCGGTCATTCGATCGTCAGGAAAAGCCGTTGCGGGCGGACGCATCCGGCTTCCCCAAAAGTGTGCAGTATAGTACCTTTCCGCGCTATAGAGTGAAATGTAGTGACACGCCGGTCGACCATGAGCGGGTCCGGCTCCCGGGGTATTGGTGAAGGAAAAAGCATGGCGGGATCATCCAGGAAAGTCATCTTCGCCGCGCTGGCCGGCAATGCGCTGATCGCGCTGACCAAGTTTGTTGCCGCGGCGCTGACCGGCAGTTCGGCCATGTTGTCCGAAGGCATTCACTCACTGGTGGATACCGGCAACCAGGTGTTGCTGCTCTACGGCCTGAAACAGGCGCGCAAGCCGGCGGACCGGCAGTATCCGTTTGGTCACGGCAAGGAGATCTATTTCTGGAGTTTCGTGGTCGCGATTCTCATCTTCGCC
>DRQL01000354.1 GCA_011371465.1 Gammaproteobacteria bacterium
ATCAGCAGGTGTTGGGCAGTTTTGCCCTGAAAAAAGGCGGGACGCCGCTGCGTGTGCCGCGTGACCAGGCCCTGCAAATTTACCAGCAGCTGGAAAACGGCATGCAGCCGGTGATCGAGTTCGATACGGCCGGTGAAGACCGGAGAGCCGTGCGGGTCGCTCTGTTACCTGTCCGGTTTCGTGCGGCGCTGCCGGCGTTCCTGGAATGTACGGCCGGCCTGCTGTCCCTGGATTTCGAGCCGCGCAGCGAAAAGGACGTGTATTTTGCGACCAACAGCGATCGCCTGAGCCGCGCTGCGCGCCGTACGCTGGAGCAGATTGCCCGCGAATATCGTCAGCGCAGGGATTTTCGCATTGTGCTGGGCGGGTTCGCCGATGCGCGTGGTGAGTCTGGCTATAACATGGAGTTGTCGCGCCGGCGCACCGCGATGGCGGCCCGTTACCTGCGTTCGCGCGGGGTGGCCGGCAAAGCCATCGAAACGCGCTACTTCGGCGAAAGCAATCCACGCGCCGAAGCAGCGGGGGAAGCGGGCTGGCGCAGGGATCGACGCGTTACCGTCTGGATGGCGGACCAGTAGTCAGCCAGGGAACCTCGGGTCCATTCAGAGTTCCCGTCATTGCAAGCGTAGCGCGGCAATCTCATGCAATGGAATCCATCGGTTGGAGATTGCCGCGTCACTTCGTTCCTCGCAATGACGAATGAAGCAGAGCTTCCCTAGTCTTTCACCGGTCGCTTGGCCAGCTTGCGCTGCAGTGTACGCCGGTGCATGCGCAGGGTTCTTGCTGCAGCGGATACATTCCCGTCACATTCGTTCAGTACCTTCTGGAGGTGTTCCCATTCCAGGCGTCTGACGGACAACGGGTTGTCGGACAGGGGCACGCTGGCATCTCCTTCATCCTTGTGCAGCGCGGCCAGTATCTCGTCCGCGTTGGCGGGTTTGGTGAGGTAATGAACCGCACCCAGCTTGATGGCTTCAACGGCCGTGGCCACACTGGCGTAACCGGTCAGGATGACCATGCGGGTATTTTCGTCCAGAGCGTGCAACTTGCCGGCGAGCACCAGCCCCGACTCCTGGCCGATACGCAGGTCGATGACGGCATACTCCGGTTCCAGTTGCGCCGCCTTTTCCAGGGCATCCTGTATGTTATTTGCCGTAACCACCTCGTAGCCACGATGGTTCAGTGCATCCGCGAGCACTTCGCAGAAGACCTCATCGTCGTCAACGATCAACAGGGAAGGTTTTGTTTCGGTGTCAGTGTTCATGCGCGTCAGAACGTTGCCAGTGGTAATTGTACGCGTGTGCAGGTGCCGCCACCCTCGCGGTCGGACAGCTCAATGGTCCCGCCCAGGCGCTGCAGGGTTGCATGGGTGAGAAACAGCCCCAGCCCCATGCCGAATTCCTTGTGGCTGGTCTTGTGCTGCCCGATGGTGTCAGCGGTCTGTGGATGCAGGCCGGGACCTCGATCCAGTATATCGATGCGCAGGTAATGGCGATCCCAGCCGGCGATCATTCGCAGGGGTTCACTCGACGCGTCAGCCGCATTGTTGAGCAGGTTGATGAGCGACTGGTGCAGCGTGTGCTCGTCGACGATCCGGGCCTGGTCTGTGCCGGGATCGATCCGGACATCCAGTGCTGCATCGAGACGCTGCCGGTTCCACTCGCTCGTTACTGACTCAATAAAATGTTCAACCCGGACCAGGCTGCCGCTCTCTGCGCGCGCTTCCCCGGCGGATGCCGATATGACGGACAGCGCCTGCTTGCAACGTTTCACCTGGTCATCGAGGATGCCCAGTTTGCGTTTGATGTCTGCAGGGACCGCGCTGCGTTCCAGCTCGCCGGTGAGCACGGCCATGGTGGCCAGGGGGGTGCCGAGTTCGTGTGCAGCCCCGGTGGCCAGCGTGCCCAGCGCCACCAGCTGTTTGTCGCGCAGGGACTGTTCCCGCGCTTCAGCCAGTAAGCGGTCCCGCTCCCGCAGGGTCCTGGCCATGCCGACGACGAACCAGGCGATGAGTACGGCGCTCAGGACAAAACCGAACCACATGCCGAACACGTGCTGGCTGAAGTTGTCGTTGTGCTGCATGTGATCGTTGCCGGGCAGCGGAATAAAGAAAAACATCAGCAGGCTGTAACAACCGATGGTGAGCAGTGCCATCGACCAGGTGGCCCGGGCGGACAGCACGGTTGCCGCGATGATCAGCGGTAGCAGGAAAAACCAGGCGAAAGGGTTGGTTGCGCCACCGGTAAAGTACAGTACGCCGGTCAGGGCTATTACGTCGATGGTCAGCTGCAGAAAGAATTCCCCGTCCCGGATGTTCGCTGCGCCGCGGATCCTGCGCCAGGTCCAGAAATTCACCGCGGCCAGGGTGCCGATAATGAACAGCAATGGTTGCAGGGGCAGTGCCAGTCCGGCCAGCTGGCGAGCGACCAGCAGCGCACCCAGTTCCCCGCTGATGACCAGGTTGCGCAGCAGGAACAGGCGCTTCAGGTTGCGCGTACTGCTGGCACCGGCTGGATCCTGATGGGGCATGGGGGGATTCTAGCAGTTCGCTATTTCCCGGGGTGCGACAAATTGTCGCGCGACCCTGTGACGCATTCCGCGGTACCGGTGGTTGTTGCTAGATTGCGCAACAGAACAGTGACAGACGGAAAATAACGGGGAATACGGTGAAGAAACTCATGACGACCTGTTTGCTGGCCATGTCGGGCAGCCCGGCCCTGGCCGCCGACCATCATCACCATCACGCGCACCTGACGGAGTCTCCCGCCGGCGTGATGGGGGATCATGTGCACCATAAGGGCAGCTGGATGTTTTCCTACACCTACATGACCATGCATATGGACGGTATGCGGGATGGTACCAGTGACCTCAGTAATTCCGAGGTGTTGCAGGATTTCATGGTGACGCCCACCAGCATGGATATGCAGATGCACGTGCTTGGCACCATGTATGCCGTTACCGATGACTTTACCCTGATGGCGATGGCTCCCTGGATTCGCAAGGAAATGGATCACCGAACGCGCATGGGGGTACGTTTCAGTACCAGCAGTGAGGGGCTCGGTGATGTAAAGCTGGGTGGTATATACAAGGTATACAGCCGGGATGACCAGCAGTGGTTGCTGAATTTCAGTGTCAGCGCCCCGACGGGGGACATTGACGAAAAAGGCAATACCCCGGCCATGCGCAATGCGCAGCTGCCCTATCCCATGCAGCTGGGTTCGGGAACCTGGGACCTGTTGCCCGGGGTGACGTATACCGGTGCGAAGCAGGCCTGGTCCTGGGGTGGGCAGGTGCTGGGTACGGTACGCACGGGCGGGAACAACGACAATCATTACTCCCTGGGGGACCGGCTGGAGCTGGGTGGCTGGGGTGCGTACCGTTTCGCCCCGGCCTGGAGCACCTCCCTGCGCCTGAAATGGCAGACCTGGGGGAATATAGACGGCAGCGACCCGAAGCTGAATCCAGACGTGGTACCGACCGCGGATCCCGATCTGCAGGGCGGCACCCGGGCTGATGTGCTGGCGGGCGTGAACTTTTACGCACCTGCCGGTGTCTTTGGTGGAAACCGGCTCGCTGTCGAAGGGGGTGTGCCCGTTTACGAGAACCTGGACGGCCCGCAGATGAGTACGCAATGGATGCTCAACGCGAGCTGGCAGATGGTGTTCTAGGCTTTCAGGACGTTCAGCGCAGATTCGAATTTCGCGGTTCAGTTTCTTTCAGCATCTCCCTCCCGCTGAACCGGGAACCTGGCGCAGGCTTCGGCCTGCGCTTTTTTTGGTTCAAATTTCCCCGGTTACCGTCTAAGCTGCCGGTGCGATGCCGAACGCAGAATCACTACTGGATGAATGGTTTCCGCGCAGCGACCCGTCGCTGCAGTCCTTGCGCACGCAGGTGCAGAGTGTGCACCTGCCGGCCGGCCAGACGGTATTCCACCGTGGCGATACCTGTCGGAACTACCTGGTGGTAGTGAGCGGCAGCGTCCGCGTGCAGGTGCTGTCGACCGGCGGACGCGAAGTGGTGCTGTACCGGGTAGGTGAAGGACAGTCCTGCGTGATCACTACCTCCTGTCTGATCAGTCACGAGGCCTATCCGGCGGAAGGAATCACGGAATCGCCCACGGATGCACTGGTCATACCCCAGGAGCTTTTCAACGAGGCGCTGGGACGTTCGGAGAACTTTCGAACATTCGTGTTTGCCAGCCAGGGACAGCGTCTCGGTGACCTGATCAAGCGGGTCGAGGATGTCGCCTTTGGCCGTATTGATGCGCGCCTGGCCAAGCACCTGGTGGATCGCTGCGAAAACAGGCCCGGCCTGATCACCGCGACACACCAGCAGCTGGCCAGCGAGCTGGGTACCGCCCGCGAGGTGGTCAGCCGTCAGTTGAAGGTATTCGAAAAGCAGGCGTGGATCGCGGTGCACCGCGGTTCGGTCGAGATACTCGAACCGCAGGCGCTGTCACGTGTGTGGATGGATGCAGAGTAAAAACACCGGGCGCCTGGTGACTTAATCACTGTTGCCGGCAGGTCTTGCGGGTATCGTTGTTGCAGGTATTCAACGAGTAAACTGCGAGGTGTGTAATGGCTAATGTATGTGGTGTGGATCGTGTGGTTCGTGTCTTGGGCGGTGCGGCATTGCTGGCGCTTTCTCTGCTTGGTCCGCTGACGGATACGCTGTATCCGTGGGGATTGATCGGCGTTGTGCCCTTACTGACGGGTTTGCTGGGCTGGTGCCCGGCCTACCGTATTTTCGGCTTCAGGTCCTGTCGGGCAGCGTAACGAATCCGCTTTCACAGTAACCGTTCGACCTCCTTTCAGGGGGGGCGAGCGGTTACTGTGGTCGGCGGGCAGCCACCCCGTGAATCCGGTTTGAACTTTATCCAGTGGCCAATGTCTCTGTAAAAGCTTTGCTGAAGGTCGTCAGCAGGGCGGATCGGTAATCGCCTCAACGGCAGCATTTTCCCGGTATACATTCGTATAGCCGATGCGTGTCATGGTGACGTGTTGTCATGCCATTTTGTCGCATTTTGATATTTCTGTCGGAATTATTTACATCTTCCCTGCTTGATTGTAACCATCTGTTATAGAAGAGAAATGTATAGTCCCACAAACTGTGCCGATATAAGTTACAGATTATAAGAATAATTTAATATTCAGCTTATTTGAAATAACAGGAATTATAACCAGCTGAATTAACTTGAAAATAATATTGACTGTTGTCTACAAACGACAGTTTATGACGATATACATTACACTGCTTGGTCCAGCTGCCATAGCCTGTCCATTTATGCGGGGAAATACCGCCCGCATCTCCATACCTTGTTGATTATCCAGATTAAAAATCCGAGTGGCCCGGATACTGCTTATTCAGTGCCCCATACTTGGGCGGGATAAGCGGAATTTGTATTCCGTAAGCAACCAGGTACTCAGCCTGAAATGTGGCAGTGGTACGGAATCCATCATCGACTGGTGTTTCCCTGGGCTGTCCGGATCGGGGCTGGTTTAAAACGCTAACGTTGTGGGAGATATTGATCTATGAAGAAATCACTGAAACGAACCGCCATTGCGGCTGCCGTCGGCGCTTCGCTGGCGCTGGTCGGAGGTCTGGCGGCCGCCGGGAACCAGTATGTGCTGGTGTGGACCGGCGACAAGGGCGGTTGGGAGCCGGTCAACGATACACTGTTGCCTGGCCCCGGCGCGCACAATGATCCATTACTGAACAAAAAGACCGACCCGAACTATGAGAAGAACGGCAAGGGCGTCGCCAGCTTTTTACGCACTGGCGACCCGAACGACCTGGCCAGTGACTTTATCGCCGTGGTCGACGCCAAGCCTGCGCACGTGTACAAGTACGGTGCGGTGGTAAACACGGCAACCATGCCTTTCGTGCTGAACGCGCATGTGCTGGCGCAGGTTGCCTTCGGTCTGGAAGTGGGTGACGTCGGTGATGTCGGTCTGACTCCTTCGGTGCCGGATGCTACCACCAAGGGTCTGTTCGAGGACGGTCTGCCGTCCGCGATTGCCAACGAAGCGCACCATACCAATGCCTTCCTGGAAGAAACCAATGACGGTCGTAAGCTGATGTGGGCCGGCGGCCTGATCAGTGGCAACATCTTTGGTTGCGACGTGACCAACCCGATGAACATTCGCCCGATTCATAACACCATCGTTTCGGGGGACATGAAGGGTGCCGTGGTGCGTTATAACGCCAATGGTCCGGATGCGACCGATCCGAAGTACAAAAACACCTGTGGTCTGGCGGTCTCCGGCGGTTTTGGCGGTACCAACTACCTGACGGTTGCGGATGACTTCGTTTCCATCGGCGATAACCTGCTGGCAGGTTCTTTCCTGGGTACCAAGGAAAACTTCCAGGGTACGTTTAACGCCGGTAACGGTTTCGCACCGACGCTGCCGCCGTCGCTGACCACGCCTGGTGGTGTGGTGGTCTTCAACCACGATGGTACCCTGGTCAAGGAATTCAGCGCAGTGCTGAACTCGCCGGGCCCCATTCGTCACAAGCCTCGCTGGCAGTGTATTCCGTGTGCGGTTCTGGGTGAGGATATCACCACGCCACAGGACACCAATAACCAGGCGAACCCGCACGGCATCTTTGCCCGTCCTGACCTGAACACCCTGGTCACCTCGGACTACGGTGACGCTGTGTCACTGGCCCTTTCCGGCCAGACTCCGCTGGGTCTGTTCGATGAGACGGCGGCTGACACCCAGGCCCAGGGCCTGGACAGCACGGTGCGCTTCTGGGATATCGCCAAGATGAAATCCATGAGTGGCATGGGTGGCGATGATTATCGTCCGGAAGACATTGCCCAGGTGCCGGATGGACCGCGTAACGAGGGTCGTGAAGGTGGTATGACGGATGCCGGTGTCAGCATTGGTTCCTCTTCGGTCACCATGGACGAGTTTGTCGGCCTGATGGCTGCGTGGAAGACCAACTGCACCGGTGGCCCGTCGGATGACCCGGGTTGCAAGGGCAAGCAGCACAAGGGTGGCTTTGTGGCTTCCATGTGCGGCGGTACGCTGTTCTACATCGAGGATATGACGACCTGGCAGAATGGCCAGACGCCGAATATCCACGCTGTGTATGATACCGGTCCCTGCACAGGTGTTTCCGTGTTCTTCCTGACCCAGGATGACACCTACCTGATCGCACCGATCTCCGGCATCATTACCCCGGGACAGCCGCTGTATAACCGTGACTACCCGTTTGAGCACTCACGTCGTGTTGTGGCCTGGGATGTTCGTCCGCTGGTTAACGATACCGATGGTATCCAGTGTGACTACCCCAGTGCATCCACCAACACCTACAGTGATGCGAAGGGGTTTGCGCACCGGTTTGACGGTTCTGCCACCACGATCTACGCCGGTGCACGCAACAATGGCGCCAGTGACTGTCCTGTGATTGCCAGCCGTGTAATCCTCGACAACCTGGATAACCTGATGGGTGCCGGCGGACCGCACTTCACGCTGCCGAACCCGGCAGACAACCGTGTGGTCAGCAGCCTGTACTTCTTCGACCTGAGGGAGTTTGCGCTGCCGCAGCCGGTGGGTTCACTGCCTGGTTCCGGTTCCATCGGTGATGACCGTGTGTGCATGTTCACGTTCAAGAAGCGTCTGAAGAAGGGTATTGGCAAGGCACGCCTGCGTTCGGACAGGCGCTTCGGTCTCTACTCTGACGTACCTTCATGGGGTCCGGAAGGGCAGCGTTACGGGCCGCACTTCTACTTCACCTACTATGATGGTTGTGTGGACTTTGACCGCAAGAGCTGGCCGCATGGTGATTCCGGGCACGGTACACCGCACGGCATGGCCTGGTGGACAAGCTAGAAAGTGGTTTAAAACAACGGCCGGGATAACAGGGCCGGACAGATAACAAGAGGTATTACGG
>DRQL01000355.1 GCA_011371465.1 Gammaproteobacteria bacterium
CCGGGGCAGCGGCTGGAGTGTGTCATCGAGGGCGACCCGGCCGTATTCCGCGACAACGGCAGGCCCGCGGTGTTCGTCACCGCCCACCTGGCCAACTGGGAACTCGCCGCAGGCGCCGTCGTGCAGCAAGGCGTGCCGTTGAGCGTGGTCTACACCCGCCTGCAGAATCCCTGGATGGACCGGCTCCTGTACCGGGCCCGCACGGCGCTCGGATGTGGACTGGTAGAGCGCGACCAGGCCGCGCGCGAACTGCTGCGCTGCCTGAAAAAAGGCACTTCCGTGGGCCTGCTGGTCGACCAGCGCGTCGACTCGGGAGAACCGGTCCCCTTTTTCGGGCGGGATATGCTGACCTCGACCACCCCGGCCCTGCTGGCGCTGCGCTTTGACTGTGACCTGATCCCCGTCCAGATCCAGCGTCTGCACGGTGCGCGCTACCGGGTGATCTTTCACCAGCCGGTCGTCGCCGACCGTGACGATGCCGGGAACGCCGAAAAAATCCTTGAAATCACCAGAAAGATCAATACGTTGTTTGAATCCTGGATCCGCGAGCGACCACAGGAATGGATGTGCACCAAGCGCCGCTGGCCCAAGGACCGGCCAAATCCCGGGGGCAACTGAGGTCTGGCCGCCCTGAATATCACCGGCTGTTCAAAAATGATCTCACCGCCACTTCCCTATATAATGCGCTGCCGTACACGCCCTCCTGGATCCCCCGAGTGTTATTCACCGACAAAGACAACGCCCGCAAAGCCCTCATCATCGGCCCCACGGCCGTGCTGCCGCGCCCGCTACGCGTAGCGGTACGCCGCAAACTGCTCGGCAACCTGGAAGTCAGTATTGCCCGTCGTTCCCGGCTGATCATCGTCGCCCACCCCAAGAGCGGCAACACCTGGCTCAAGGTCATGCTGACGCGCCTGTACGGCATCCGTCACGGCATCGCGCCGGAAGATTTTGCCCGCTACCCGGCACTCGCCGACCGCAACCCGGAGATTCCCCGCTTCGCCGCCACCAATGGCTGGTACAGCTATGAACGCGCAGTGGGCGATCTGCTGACACCGGAAGCCCCGGACTCGGAACTCAAGCACAAACCGGTGGTGCTGCTGGCGCGCAACCCGCTCGATATCGCCGTATCCTGGTATTTCCAGTTCACCAAACGCCAGTCCGCCCACAAGCAGGAATTGATCAATGCCACCCTCGCTCACCCGGTTGATCGCAGCCGCATCGAGATGTGGGATTTTGTCCGCCACAGCGACATCGGCCTGCTGTCACTGATCGATTTCCTGAACTACTGGGCACACAACCTGGCCGCGCTGGACAACACCCTGCTCACCAGCTACGAAGCCCTGCGCGCGGACCCGGCCGCGGTACTGCAACAGATCACCGCACTGATGGGCGACTGTTTCAGCGACGAGGAAATCCGGCAGGCGGTCGAGTTCGGTTCTTTCGACAACCTGCGAAAACTGGAGAGCGAGGGCTTTTTCCGCTCCGGCGGCCTCACCCTGCGCAACCCGAAGGACCCGGAAAGCTTCAAGGTCCGCCGTGCCAAGGTCGGTGGTTACCGCGACTACTTCAGCGCCGAACAGGCGGACGAACTGGAAGCCCTGGTGCGCGACCGCCTGTCACCCGCGCTCGGTTACAACGACCACCCGGGCACACAGACCAGCAGTGCCGCCGTCTGAATCACAGCCCCGCATCTGGTTGCTGCTGGGCGACAAAAAGGGCGACAACGGCCAGGTAGAGACCATCGCCGAGGCGCTGCAGTCCATGCTCGGCTGGCACTGTGAGTTGAAACGCATCAAGGTGCTGGAACCTTTTGTGTTCGGCAAAGCGAAAGTCGGGCCGACGCTCTACCATATCGACCGCGAACGCAGCGACCCCTTGCAGGCGCCCTGGCCGGACCTGGTCATCACGGTCGGCCGCAGCCCGGCCAACGTGGCCCTCTGGGTACAGCAACAGTCCGGCGGCCACAGCAAAATCGTGCTGGTCGGCAAACCCTCCGGCCTGATGGAACGCTTTGACCTGATTGTCATCAGCACGGAAATCCTGCTCGCGCCCTACCCCAATGTACTGCGCATATCGATGCCGCTGATGCGTATCGACGCAGACGCTGTGCAGCAGGCGGCACGGGAGTGGACGGCAAGATTCGCTGACCTGCCACGCCCGCTGATCGCCATCATGGTCGGCGGGCCCACCAACCCTTTTGTCTACAACGACGCTGTAACCGACCGCCTGATCGAAGCCGCACGCGCCGTCTGCGCCGAAGGCGGAACCCCCTACCTCACCACCAGCCGCCGCACCCCGCCCGCCGTGGTTGAACGGCTGAAAAGCGGTCTGCCCGCCGAGGCACGGCTGTTTGCCTGGTCCGCCGAAGCCGGCGACAACCCCTACATGGGGCTGTTGGGGCTTGCCGACCGTTTTATCGTGACCGGCGACAGCATCTCGATGATGGTCGAGGTGACACGGCTGGGCAAACCGCTGGCCATTCTGCCGCTGCCCTGCGGCCTGCTCGGCAGCCTGGATCAGCTGCGCCGTTCGCTGGCACGCTGGCTGTTCAACCCCGGCAACGGCGGCCGGCGCGACCGACTGCGCGCCTGGCTGGCACGACTGGTGTATCACTCGCGTTTCATCCGCCATACCCGGCACTACCCGGGTTTTCACCAGAAGCTGGTCGACCTGCAACTCGCCACCTGGTACGGGGAAACGCCGCGCGCGCCCACCGGACGCTATCCTGATGACGTCAGCATCGTGGTCGGGCGTATCCGCTCCCTGCCGGCTGACCGGCCGACGGATTAACGGCTTGTTGATCAAACGCAATAATCCCGCGATTCCCGGCAGCAGGATGCTACCGCCGGTGAAATTTCCGTGTGATAATGGAAACCGGTTCCGTGTCGCCGTAGTCGAACACGGATAGCGGCTTTCCGCAGGACATGGCGCATGGCAATTCTGGACCTGACAAACTTCGAGAATGCACCGTTGCAACACGACCCCTTCGAGTTCGTCGTGGCGCAGGGCGTAATGAGTCCGGAAGCCATCGAAGCGCTGAACCGGGACTACCCCGCCATCGATCTGCCAGCCAACTACAATCCCGAAGACCTCGAGTACGGACCCAGCTTCCGGCAATTGCTGGACGAACTCAACAGCGCGGAATTCGACTCCATTATCGAAAGCAAGTTCGGCGTCGACCTGGAAGGCACGGAAAAAACCATCACCGTGCGCAAGTATTCGGAAATGAGCGATGGCAATATCCACACCGACCACTGGAGCAAGATCATCACCGTGTTGATCTATTTCAACCCGGAGTGGACCCAGGAAGGCGGGCGGCTGCGCTTCCTGCGCTCCAAAGACGATATCGAGGACTACGCGGCCGAAATCATCCCGGTCGGTGGCAATATGCTGGCCTTCCGGCGCAGCAAAAACTCTTTCCACGGCTACAAGCGCTTCAAGGGCGAACGCCGCATGGTCCAGGTCAACTGGGTCAAGTCCAGCCGCTTTGCCTGGTACGCGCAGCAACTGGCTCGTTTCGGCACCCACACCGGCAAGCGACTGTTGCGCATGACACAGGGGTCGTAAACGCGCGCCGTAACTCCACGGACACCTTGTCTGTCACCGTCATTGCGAGCGCAGCGCGATAATACGCTGTATTATTCTGTTCCCATGACTGCACCCTCCACGCACCGCCTGTGTCTGGCCTCACCGGTGTTCTATCCCACCTACGGTGGTTCCCAGCGACGCTTCATGAGTTACCTGCCGGGCCTGCGCGAACGCGGGCTGGACATCCGCGTCTACACCGGCACACCCAATGCCAAGGAAATGTCGGCCGAGGAAACCGCGCTGTGGGGTGACTGCCCGACCGGTGAGTTCATGCCCACCACCGAAGTGGCGGGGGTACCGGTACACCGCGTCAAGCTGCCGGACAAAAAAGGCGCCGCACGCACCCAAACCTATAACGACCGGCTGCTGGAGTACTGCCGCATACCGGAGTACCGTCCCGACGTGATCCAGATGGTCGGACCACTGAAACCCATGTCCATGCCCCTGCTGCGGCAATTGCAGGACATGGGTATCAAGCTGATCTACGCCGTTACCATCGCGCCGCCCGAGCCGAGCAAAAAAAAATGGTTCAAACGCTCGCATTCCAGGGGTGACGAGGCCGCACTCTTCAACCTGCTGGACTGTATTGTCACCAACAACACCCCCTTGCGCGACTTCGTGCAGACCACCGGGGTCACCACCCGTATCGAGGTCATTGCCAACGGCGTCGACCTGGAACGCTTCTACCCGGCACGCTCCCCCGCGGACCGGGATCCGCTGCGAACCCGGCTCGGCATCGCCCCGGACGACATCATGATCACCAGCATCGGCGGCATCAGTCCGCGCAAGGGCAGCGACCTGATGGTCGAAGCCTGGGCGCAGCTTGCCGCTGAATTCCCCAACCTCCACCTGGTACTGATCGGGCCGCGCAAGGACCTCGAACAACCCAAGCTGAAAAAATTCAGGCGCCGGATGGAAAAATCGATCCGCCGTTCGGGTGCGCCCGGGCGCGTGCATTTCACCGGTCTGGTGGACAATGTAGAGGACTACCAGCGCGCAACCGACATCCTGGTCCTGCCCTCGGAACGCGAGGGCATGCCCAACGCGGTACTCGAGGCCATGGCTTCACGGGCAGCGGTCATCATGACACCGTACAAGGGCCTGTGCAGCGACATGGGTGAAGCAGGAATCCATTACCTGCTCAGCGAACGCAACAGCGGCGCACTGGCGACGGCCGTGCGGCAGCTGGTTGAAAACCCGGAACGACGGCTGGAACTGGCCGTGCGGGGCTTTGAGCGGATCAGGGATACCCTGAGCCTGGACAAAAGCCTGGACCGCTACGCCGCTTTGTACCACGAACTTGCAGAAACAGGTCGGTGACAGAAGGCAATCATTTTCATTTGTCACCGACTCGAATGGCATTACTTAAGGCGCTTTGTCGGATTACGCTGCGCTAATCCGACCTACCAAGTACCAGGTAAAGCCAACGACAATGTTACGTAGGTTGGGTTAGCGCAGCGTAACCCAACAATGTCGGAATAAGCAGAAAGGGGTCGGTGACAAAAAGCAATCATTCTCATTTGTCACCGACCCCTTTTTAACCTAGAACGAGTACAGCACCGCCACCACACCGGAGAGCTGGTTCTTGTCACCTACGCCCTGGTTACCTTCCACCAGCGGGCTGTCCTCGGCGTCGTTCAACATGCGGGTATAGGAGGCAACACCGCCAACCGCCCAGGTCTTGTTGAAATAGTAAACGCCGGTCAGGCTCAGGCCGATATCCTTGAAGCCACTGTCGGGCTTGTAGAAAGGCAGACCACTGTTACCCACGTTCTTGTTATCCACTCCAAAGTAGGTCTCCATGTAACTGGAATCCGCCCAGGAAGTATCGACTCCGAGTGATACCATCACCTTGCTGGTCTGCATCAGTTTGTAGGCACCCTTGAGGTAGACCAGGTAGCCATCGTGCTCATCCGAAACGTCTCCGGCAAAACTCAGTTCGGTCGACCAGGGGCCTGTCCTGAAACCGACAAAAGCACCCAGTTCTGTCGCAGCGTCCACTTCCTTCATCCTTTTGACCTGCTGGTTGTCCACATCGTCATCCCGCTTCAGGCGGTACTGGAGCAACGGTCCGAAGGTCCAGTTCTCGCTGGAATCCGTGGTGATCAGGTTCAGGCTCAGGCGCCCGGCATTCTCACTGCCGCCGGTGCCGCCCAGGTTGACATAGCGGCCACTCGCCCAGGCATAGCGGCCAAAAGGCGCCACCCGGGTCTCGTTTTCATCCGAACCCTCGTAATCCGGCTTGGCGATAACACCGATGCCGACGAAGCCTTTCCCGCCGGTCGTATCCACGGTAACGTCGTCGTAGGCCATTACCGATGAGGTAAAGACAGCGGACAGCGCCAGTGCGGTCGCTGAAAACAACAGTACTGATTTCATATCACTCATCCCTATTGAACGTAGATCTATTGGGCCAAACAGTCCGGCCACTGGTAACTGGCAGCAAGGTTAACTGCCCTGATGCTGCTTTGCCAGCCTGGCGTGCAATCAACATACTGTTGGGGGTATTGCGTTCAACCCTCCCGGTTGAACGGAACTATGAAGCCGATCCGGAACTGTCGTCAGCCGGTGACAGCTGCCCCGGCCCCTGGTTCTGGCCGTTGGTGGGCGCGTCACCCAGCCACAGCATAAACAGCTCGTAGCTCAGGGAGAGTAACACGGCACCCACGAACAGCCCGATGATCCCCGAGCTCAGGAACCCGCCGATCGCTCCCATGAAGATAATGACCATCGGCGTCTTCAGGCCGCGGGCCAGCAGGATCGGTTTCAGGATGTTATCGATCAGACCAACGGGAATGCTCCACACCAGGAAACTCACCGCGGTCACCGTGTCGGCGGTGTTGAACAGGTAGATAATCACCGGGACCAGCACGACAATGATACCGATCTGCGCCACGCCGAGCAGCAGGCACAGCAGGGCCCAGAAACCGGCGGCGGGCACCCCGGCGACCATGAAACCCAGTCCTGCCAGCAGGGACTGAATGAGCGCCACGCCCAGGATCCCCGAAGCCACACTGCGTATGGTTTTCTTCACCAGCTCGACCAGGTCGGTGCGCTGCTTGCCGGCCAGGCGGGCAGCGATCGCGTGCGCGATTCGATCACCGCCTTTGGCATAGGGCATCAGCACGCCGGCGATGATGATCGCGAACACGAATTGCAGGATACCGAAACCGGCCCCGGCAGCCGTCGCCAGCAGCCATTTACCGACGACCCTGATCTGGGGCCCGATCTGTTTCAGGGCGGCCTGGATATTTTCCGAGGCCAGATTCCAGAAACTGTACAGGGGTTCGCCGACCAGCGGCCAGTGGTGGACGGATTCCGAAGGCGGCGGGATCGTCAACGTGCCATGCACCGTCAGGTCTTCCGCCAGCAGCCGGACGGTTTCGACCAGCGTGCCGCTCAGCATCAGGGTCGGCGCAATAACGATCAACAGCATAAACAGGGTGAACAGGATCGCGGCGGGTGTTGACCGGCACCTGAATTTTTCCTGTAGCCACTGGTAGCCCGGGTAGGCGGCGACGGCGATGATAATCCCCCAGACGATCGGAATCACAAAGGGTCGCACGATGGTAAAACACCAGCTGATCAGCAGGAACACCAGCCCGATCCGTATGGCGGCCTCGAGCGCCCGCTCTACGAAAGCACTGTCATCTGCAGGCGGGCCGGCATTCATCTGGCGGCGGAGCCCTTCACCACGGAAACGGCATCGACCGGCGGCGTACCGGGAGTATAGCCAAACACCGGATCCAGGCCTTCCACCAGACGGTCGACGGCAACCACCTGCGCATCGTCAAAATAGTCACGGTAACCGCCCACTTTGCCGCGCCTCGTCTTGAAGGAATCCGGGTTTTTCGGATCGCCCGATTTCACCCGCA
>DRQL01000356.1 GCA_011371465.1 Gammaproteobacteria bacterium
GCGGTGACGCAGGCGGCTGGATTTGAAGCTCAGGGTTCGACTAATCTGCGTAGCGGATTTGAACGGCGAAGCCGGCCCCGCAGGGGTGAGGGACGAAGTCCCGAGTCATCCTGCCGCCCCAGCCAAAAGTTGGTCATGGATGCGTTACCACTGGACCGGATTTGTACTGGTGACGTATCCGGGTGGCAGGATTTGAACCTACAACGACAGGTGAAGACAGTATGAAAGGCATGCCTCCATCGGACGCAGACAATCGCCTGATGGTGTTCTCGGGCAGTGCCAACCCGCCGTTGGCGCAGGCGATCGTCAACCGCCTGCATCTGCACCTGGGCAAGTCGACGATCAGCGAGTTCAGTGACGGCGAGATCATGGTCGAGATCACGGAAAATGTCCGTGGTCGTGACGTGTTCGTGGTGCAACCCACCTGCGCACCGACCAACAACAACCTGATCGAGCTGTTGATTACGGTGGATGCCCTGCGGCGCGCTTCGGCCGGCCGTATTACCACGGTGATCCCGTATTTCGGTTACGCGCGCCAGGATCGTCGGCCGCGTTCGGCGCGGGTGCCGATCACCGCCAAGGTAGTGGCGCAGATGATCGGGGATGCGGGCGCTGACCGTGTGTTGACCGTCGACCTGCATGCGGAACAGATACAGGGGTTTTTCAATGTCCCGGTCGACAACGTCTACGCCTCGCCGATCCTGCTGGGCGACGTGTGGCGACAGAAATACCCGAACCTCATGGTGGTGTCGCCGGACGTAGGCGGCGTGGTGAGGGCGAGGGCGCTGGCCAAGCGACTGGACGACGCGGACCTGGCCATCATCGACAAGCGTCGACCGAAAGCCAACGTGGCCAAGGTCATGCATATTATCGGTGAGGTGGAAGACCGCACCTGTGTACTGGTGGACGACCTGGTCGACACCGCGGGTACCCTGTGCCAGGCCGCCGATGCGTTGAAGGACAACGGCGCGGAACGGGTGGTTGCCTATTGCACGCACCCCGTGTTGTCCGGCAACGCGATCAAGAATATCGACAACTCGAAGCTCGATGAACTGGTGGTCACGGATACCATCCCGCTGCGCCCCGATGCGCAGGCCTGTACACGGATCCGGCAGCTGAGTATTGCGGAAATGCTGGCCGAGACGATCCGCCGCATCAGCGCTGAAGAATCAGTCAGTTCGATGTTTATGGATTAGGAAAGATGTTTTGGTCTCCTCTGGTCGCGGAGGAGTTTTTTGGTAAACCTGGAGTAAGCAAGTATGTCTATTTTTGAACTCGATGCCGAGTCACGCTCAGACAAGGGGAAAGGTGCGAGCCGCCGCCTGCGTCGTGAAGGCATGGTTCCGGCTGTCATCTACGGTGGCAGTGAGGAACCGCAATCTATCAAGCTGGTGCATAGTGAAATCCTGAAACGACTGGATCACGAAGCCTTTTATTCCCATATCCTGACGGTCAATGTCGACGGCAAGCCCAGCAAGACGGTGCTGCGTGACATGCAGCGGCATCCCGCCAAACCCGTCATCATGCACATGGACTTCATGCGCATCGACGAAAGCAAGCCGATACGTGTGAACGTGCCGCTGCATTTTGTCGGTGGAGACGTGGCGCCGGGCGTCAAGGCCGGCGGCCTGATTTCACACGACCTGACGGAAGTGGCACTGGAAGTGTTGCCGAACCACCTGCCCGAGTATATCGAAGTCGATATCTCCGCCATGGAAGTCGGCGACATTCTGCACCTGACCGATCTCAAACTGCCGGAATCCGGCAACCTGGTGGAGCTGGGGCGCGGTGATGGCCATGACCTGCCGGTGGTGTCGATCCACGTGCGGCGTGGCGGTGCCGATGCGGATGCCGAGGAAGGTGGTGAAGAGGCGGCAGCCGAAGGCGGTGAAGAAGCCGCCGAGGGCGAGAGCTGATTCACCCGGCCCGTGCCGGCTATTCAACTCATTGTCGGGCTGGGTAACCCCGGTTCCGACTACGAACCAACCCGGCATAACGCCGGGTTTTGGTTTGTCGATGAGCTGGCGCAACGTTGCCACCAGTCGTTTCGCAGTGAGCAGCGGTTTCAGAGCGAGATTGCCCGCTGCCGGATCGAAGGCAGCGACTGTCGCCTGCAGAAACCGATGACCTTCATGAACCGCAGCGGGCAGGCGGTACGTTCCCTGATGCAGTTTTTCAGGATACCGCTGGAGCAGGTACTGGTCGTGCACGATGAGCTGGACCTGCCACCCGGCGTCGCCAGGCTGAAGAAGGGCGGCGGACACGGTGGTCACAATGGCTTGCGCGACCTGATCAGTCACCTGGGCGGCAAGGATTTCTACCGGCTGCGCGTGGGTATAGGCCACCCGGGTCATCGCGACCAGGTCGTCGATTACGTGCTCAAACGGCCATCGAAGCAGGACCGGCTTCAGATTGAAGCGGCCTTGGCGGATGCGCTGGACGCCATGCCGGATATTATCCAGGGGCAGTTCGAACGCGCCATGAATACCCTGCACAGCAAATAACCAGTCTGGAAAAGATCGTATGGGATTTAAATGTGGAATCGTCGGTTTGCCGAATGTCGGCAAATCCACGCTGTTTAATGCGCTGACCAAAGCCGGGATACAGGCGGAAAACTACCCGTTCTGCACCATAGATCCCAACGTCGGCGTGGTGCCGGTACCCGATCCCCGGCTGGAACGGCTGGCTGAGATCGTAAAACCGCAGCGGGTGCTGCCGACCACCATGGAGTTCGTCGACATTGCCGGTCTGGTCGCCGGGGCGTCGAAGGGCGAAGGGCTGGGCAACAAGTTCCTGGCCAATATTCGTGAGACCGATGCCATCGTGCACGTGGTGCGTTGTTTCGAGGATGACAACGTCGTGCACGTGGACGGCAGGATAGACCCGGTATCGGATATCGAGGTCATCCATACCGAACTGGCGCTGGCCGACCTGGAGACGGTTGGCAAGGCGCTGCACCGTGTCGGCAAGATCGCCAAGAGCGGCGACAAGGCCGCCAGGTCAAAACTGGCCGTGCTCGAGCCGCTCGCTGCCCACCTCGACGAAGGACACATGGCGCGCTCCCTGTCGCTGGACGAGGATGCGAAAGCGGAACTGCGCGACCTGCACCTGTTGACGCTCAAACCGACCATGTACATCGCCAACGTGGCCGAAGACGGCTTCGAAAACAACCCCCGACTCGACGCCGTGCGCGCACTGGCTGAAGAAGAAAACGCCGTGGTCGTGCCGGTCTGTGCCGCCATAGAAGCCGAGCTGGTCGAGCTGGAAGAGGACGAACAGCAGGCGTTCCTGGAGGAGCTCGGGCTGGAAGAGCCGGGCCTGAACCGGGTGATCCGCGCCGGCTACCGCCTGCTGGGCCTGCAGACCTATTTTACCGCCGGGGTAAAGGAAGTCCGCGCCTGGACGGTACGAATCGGCGCCACCGCACCCCAGGCGGCCGGTGTTATCCACACCGACTTCGAAAAAGGCTTTATCCGCGCTGAAGTGACATCCTACGAGGATTTTATCGCCTGCAACGGTGAACAGGGCGCCAAAGAAGCCGGCAAACTGCGCCTGGAAGGCAAGGACTACATCGTGCAGGACGGCGATGTCATGCATTTTCGCTTCAACGTCTAGGACGCCGGCTGGACAGAAAGGACCGGAATCCCTACAATTTCGCCTCTTCCCGTGGACCTGTCGGTCCGTGGCAGCACAATGGCAAGGTAGCTCAGTTGGTTAGAGCACCGCACTCATAATGCGGGGGTCGGCGGTTCAAATCCGCCCCTTGCTACCATTAAATCAA
>DRQL01000357.1 GCA_011371465.1 Gammaproteobacteria bacterium
GAATGGGCACTGCCGGGGCTCTGTTTTCGTCCAGCAAGGCAGAATGAGCGTAGTGTAGCCGGTCTACATGAGCGAATGATAACGCGGCTGGGCGGAAACAGAGCCCCGGCCCTGCGGGTTGCGCCTGAGAAAGCGCCACTCCGCGTTGCTCGTCGTTCATTTGGAGTTACCAAACTTCTCTCCTCGCGCCTTGATTGGCGCTTTCTCAGGCACAACAGTGCCCATTCGGGAAGTGTTAACAGGCCCTAGTGTACCGGCAATCGTAGCGGAAGGTGTTCACGGCGCGCTACAATCGGGCCTGAAACGTTTCGCAACGGGAAACCAGCCTATTATGAGCAGTGCAGTAGCCGGAGATACGACGCCGGGCGCGACGCCCGCAGAAAGTCACGAAGCCTTCGAGTGGATTCGCAGCGAGCCCATCGATTCCCTGAAACTGGTGGTGGAGGAATACCGGCACCGGGTGACCGGTACGCCGCACTACCATCTCCGCGCTGACAATCCCGAGAACGTGTTCCTGGTCGGGTTGCGTACCGTCCCGACCGACTCCCGCGGTGTGGCCCACATCCTGGAACACACGGTGCTGTGCGGTAGTGAGCACTACCCGGTGCGAGACCCTTTTTTCATGATGATCCGGCGTTCGCTGAATACCTTTATGAACGCGTTCACCAGCAGCGACTGGACGGCGTACCCGTTCGCGAGCCAGAGCAAAAAGGATTTCAACAACCTGCTGGACGTGTACCTGGACGCGGTTTTCTTCTCGCGCCTGCACGAACTGGACTTTGCCCAGGAAGGTCACCGCGTCGAGTTTGCCGAGCCGGACAACCCGCAGACAGAGCTGGTGTACAAGGGCGTAGTGTTCAACGAAATGAAAGGCGCCATGAGTTCACCGGTGAGTACCGTATGGCATACGCTGGGCAAATACCTGTTCCCGACCACGACCTACCACTACAACAGCGGTGGTGATCCCGAAGCGATCCCCGACCTGAGCTACCACCAGTTACGGGATTTTTACCAGACCCACTACCACCCTTCCAATGCGATCATCATGTCCTATGGCGACATTCCGGCTGCCGAGCACCAGGCGCGCATCCATGAGCAGGCCCTGGCGCGCTTTGACCGGCTGGACGTCCATATTGCTGTCGAGGATGAACAACGTTACCTCGCGCCGGTGCGTGTGCAGGAATACTACGCCTTCGATGAGCCGGATGAAGCCGCCGAGAAAACCCACATCGTGCTGGGCTGGTTACTGGGGCCGAGTATCAACCTGAAGGAACAGCTGGAAGCACAGTTGCTGGAGGGTGTGCTGCTGGATGACAGTGCTTCACCGCTGCGCCAGGCGCTGGAGACCACGGAGCTGGGCAGCGCACCCTCGCCGTTGTGCGGGCTGGAGGCGTCCAACCGCGAGATGAGCTTTGTCTGCGGTCTTGAAGGCAGCCGGCCGGAACACGCCGATGCGCTGGAGGCGCTGGCGCTGGAGGTGCTGCAGAAGGTCGCTGACGAAGGGGTTCCGCAGGACCGGGTGGAGGCGGCCCTGCACCAGCTGGAACTCAGTCAGCGCGAAATATCCGGCGACGGTTACCCCTACGGGCTGCAGTTGATCCTGGAAGGCCTTTCCAATGCCATTCACCGCGGTGATCCGGTGGCGCTGCTGAACCTCGACCCGGTGCTCGAGGAGCTGCGCGCGCTGATCCGGGACCCAGCTTATATTCCCGGCCTGGTGCGAGATCTGCTGCTGGAAAACCAGCACCGGGTGCGCCTGACCATGGTGCCGGATACCGGCCTGTCGGAACGCCGGGAGCGCGCTGAAGCACAGCGCCTCGCCAGGATCAGGGCCCGCCTGTCCGAGCAGGAGAAACAGGACATCGTCAGGCTGGCCAGGGAGCTGGCAGCGCGCCAGGAGCAGGAGGACGACCCGGACGTGCTGCCCAAAGTCGGTCTTGCCGACGTGCCGGCCGAATTGCATATCGCGGCAGGCGAAGAGGAGCAGGTAGCCGGACACGCGGTCAGTTTCTATCCCCAGGGCACGAATGGCCTGGTCTACCAGCAACTGGTCGTGGAACTGCCGGCGCTCGATGAAGCCCTGCTGGACACGTTGCCCTACTACAGCAACGCCCTGGCGCAGCTGGGGTGTGGCGGGCGTGACTACCTGGCCACCCAGGCATTGCAGACCAGTGTGTCGGGAGGCGTGCACGCGAGCAGCAGCTTGCGTGGTGGTATCGAGGACGTGCAGGCAGTGCGTGGTTTCTTCGTAGTGTCCGGCAAGGCGCTGACCCGTAACCACGCTGCCCTGAGCGACCTGCTGGTGGATACCATCGAGACGCCGCGCTTCGACGAACTGGAACGTATCCGCGAACTCATCGCGCAGCAGCGCGCGCAGCGCGAACAGAGTGTCACGGGCAACGGCCACGGTCTGGCCATGCTGGCTGCCTCCTCCGGGCACAGTGCCGGTGCCGCCCTCTCGCATCGACTGCGTGGACTGGCCGGTATCCGCTACCTGAAAACGCTGGATGATCGTTTCAATGCCGGCGAAGGGCTGGATGAACTGGCCGACCGTTACGCGAGTCTGCACGCGCAGATCCAGTCGGCGCCGCGTCGCTTCCTGTTGATCGCCGAAGCCGAACGTCGTGCCCGGGCGTTGCAGGAAATGGCACAGGCCTGGTCACAGGCAGGCGGGGAAGATGCACACGGCTTTTCCGCGTTCTCCGTGCCGCCGGTCCAACGGCAGGTCAGGGAAGCCTGGCTGACCAATACCCAGGTGAACTTCTGTGCCAAGGCGTACCCGACGGTGCCGCCCGAACACCCCGATTCCGCGCCCCTGTCGGTACTGGCGGGATTCCTGCGTAACGGTTACCTGCACCGCGCGGTCCGCGAACAGGGTGGTGCCTACGGTGGCGGCGCCACGCACGATACGGACAATGCCAGCTTCCGGTTTTTCTCCTACCGCGATCCCCGGCTGGAAGGCACACTGGAAGATTTTGACCGCTCCATCCGCTGGTTGCTGGAGGAAAAACACGAATGGCGCACCGTTGAAGAAGCCATCCTCGGCGTCATCGGCAGCATCGACAAGCCGGGTTCGCCGGCCGGCGAGGCCAGGGAC
>DRQL01000358.1 GCA_011371465.1 Gammaproteobacteria bacterium
CTCGTATATCCTGACCCCATCTGATACGGGTGTACGCTACCTGGTCAGCTCGATCGGATTGAGCGATATTCAGAAATTTGATGCATCCCTTGGCACGTTGAACAGCGCCACGATCAGCATCCTCGGCGACCTTGACTTCACCTATGATTTCACGGCGATTGACGTCATTGATAGCTCGCAGCCCAACTCCATCGACGTCGAAGTGGAAGCAGGCGTGGGCGCACTGGTACCAACCGGCTTGACAGTGCTGAGCCCATCAGCGTTTGTCACTGACAGTTTTGGCTGCTTTGGTGATCCCTGGAGTGGTCCCTGCCTTGAGTTCAGCGGAAACGGTGACACGGTTAACCCATCCAATGCATTCACCGGCAGTGACCTGACCCCCTTTCTGGGTGACGGGTCACCCATCAATCCGTTTACCGGCGCAGGATCGCTGGACGACATAAAAATCGGCCTGATTTTCGGCCTGGTTTCGTTGATCGACGACAATGTATTCGGTACTGAAGTATATATGGATGGCGCCTTTATCGGTGACACAACGGTGACCTACGAGTTCACGCCGACAGCAGTGCCTTTGCCAGCTGCCTTCTGGTTGTTCACATCCGGGCTAATCGGGATCGCACTGCCCACGATTCGCCGCCGCAGCCAGGTCAGCGGCTAGAACCTGCGCTCCGGGTAACCAGACCTGGAAAGGCCTGCGTTTTCAACGCCGGCCTTTTTTTGTGGGTGATCGAGGAATCCGGAATATCTGATCCATAGGAAGCGGTCGGATCAACAGCCTGATCAAGCCCCCTATTTGACCGAGCGCCAGACCGGAAGACCATGACACGCCCGAGACGCTACCGTTTCGAGGGAAGAATCGTCGTAGTCAACACGGCTTGATGCAGGTCAACACCCTCTCGCCCCAATGGGAGTATCTTTGTTTTAGAAGGAAAAAAGACAGGAAGTCCTCCCGTCATTACTGAGGAGGGTGTGTCATGAAATCGCGTCTTCTGGGTATCGTCAGCACCTGCTTTGTTTCTCTTCTTACAACAGTATCCAGCACAGCGGTGGGCCAGTCCCTGGAAGGCCGTCTTCCCGAAGCTCCCGGCAACAGCGATCTCGGGGCGGTGCCGGTTGCCGTGTGGGTGGTCATCATTGGTCTGATTGGCCTGGTGGGTATTGCGCGAAGGAACACCACACAGAAAGATTCATGCTGCGATGGCGGCGGGAGCAGGTGCGGGAACCGCATTCATCACGGGGCCTTCAAGCATCATGAGATTTCTGGCGAGATCACTGGGAGCGGGTGTTAACCCCGGACTGCTTTTCTGGCAAAGATACCCGATAGTCCGGCCAGACCGGAGCCAAACAACCAGAAGGCGGGTGGAAGTGGAACAGGAGTGATGTTATCCGTCAGGAGGCCAATAAAAATGCTGGATTCACCAAATGAATACCCGCCAACATCTATTTTTACTGCATGCCCGGTGAAGGAGATATTGGCGTCGGAAAACGGGGCTGCCCTGGGGTCATCAACCCTGATCGAGCCGGCAATCTGAACATTTGTACCGGTAATGACCAGCTCTGGCGCATCAGGCCAGTCCAGGCTGCTGATCTCGAAATATTGCTGTATGTTGTCCGCCCCTGCATACCCAAATCCGCCCGAGTCGGGGAGCCCTGTCAGCGCTATACTGGAATCCGAGATTTCCATGGAAAACCAGGGCGGTGAGAATTCAGACCCGGGACCAACCACTGCATCAGAGGAATCAAAAACCACACCGTCGAACACCCGCTGGAAGTGCACAGTATCTCCAACCAGGCTTGCAGCTGCAGACGGCCCGGACAGCATAATGCTGAAGGCGCACATGACGCCTGAAAAGGAACTTATCTTCATTTCAAATGACGCGAACCTTGCACGCTGATAACACGGGCAAATACTATAGTATACAGAACGACTGGTGTAAGCGTTTTTGGTTACATAGCGATTTTTGGAAAAAGATATCCTGATGGATTCACACACGAGCAAGCTGCTTGAACTGTTGACCAGGCTCCTTTGCGATACGCATTGTGAATGCACAGCTGACGCCGTCTACCTGTTTGCCCAGACGCAGGACAACCAGGATTCGGTTTTGTCTGCGGCCGGTGGACTGCTCGATCAGAGCCTGGTACACAGGGTGCTGATACTGCAAACCACGGCCAGGTGCGGTTACCCCGGCTATGAGTACTGGCGGGAAAAGCTAACGGCTTCCGGAATCCCGGATGATTGTATCCAGGGCGTAAACCTTGAAGCAGAGATCGCCCTGAACACCCTTGTTGAAGCAGAGGCCTTGATAGATCATGCCCGGCTGAACGGGTATGAGAACCTGTATATAACGGCCTCCCCCTTCCACCAGTTGCGGGCTTACATGACAAGCGTGACCGCGGCCATGCGAAAGTTTCCCGGGTTAAATCTGTACAGCCATGCCGGAAACCCGCTACCCTGGCTGGAGAGCGTGGCGCATTCACAGGGAAACTGCATGGGCACGAGGGCTGCCTTGATTCACAGCGAACTGGGACGCATAGAGAAGTACCAGGAAAAAGGCGACCTGGCATCCGTTGAGAGCGTATTAGAGCATCTCAATAACAGAGAGTCGAGAGGTCAGCTCTGAGCTTGCAGTACAGGCCCTGCCTGGCAACAAAAGAATACTGTGCTAGCGAACAGTCGCCGGCACGGAACGCCGGTAGTTGCGCGTGACACCCTTGTCGTCGCGGCACAGTACCTGGTCCGGGCGCGCCAGTGTACAGGACATGGTGTACTCGCTGATCTGCCAGCCGGTATCGTTGGCCAGCGCTGATTCTCTGGCAGCGGCAGAATCGGATTCCAGCAACTTGACCAGTGTGCGATAGGACAGCTGGAAACGCTTGCCCGCTGAAAAACCCTTGAGCGTGGTTTCCACCTTGTACAGTGCCGGACCGTATCTGGTTTTTATGTCCTGCGGCACACTCAGACAGGCAATACGTTCCCCCTGGCTGTTGCAGTAGGTCACTTTGGAAGGTAACAGCGAGGCAGGTTTGCCGCGGCTGGCCCACTGGCCCTCCAGCAAGGCCGCCCTGAGCACTTCGGCCGGGCTGCGTGTGGGTGCTGTACGGATCGGGGGTGCGGTTGCCAGTTTGACGGGCGCCTTCGGCGCACGGGTAACCGCAGGCGGGCTGACCTTTTTAACCGGGCGAGCGGTTTTCCGGTCGGCCCCTTTTTTACTCAGGTTCATCGCCAGGCGTAATTCCGCTTCACGTTGCAGGCGCGCTTTCTGTGCTTCAATAGCAGCGGTATTGACCTGGACGGATTCCTGTTTTACCGGTTCAACCACCGGCTCGGGACTGGCGGTCGCGACCTTTAGAGGGGCTTCGGTTGCTGTTGCGTCGCCGCTGCCAGGTACGGCCTTTGTCAACGGCTCGGTATCTGTTGCGGCCTGGGCATCCGGCGCAGCTTCATCTTTGGCAACCCTGGTCTCTGCCGGTGTCGACACTGCTTCCTGGTGCGTATCGGCCGGTTTTTCCTCTTCCGGCGCGAGGGACTGTGCCTCGTCTTGCTGGTCGCCGGTCTCTGCGGTGTGCCCGGCACCCGCTGTCCCGGTGTCGTTTGCTGCGGCAACCACATCCTGCTGCGGCGGCCCGCTTTCTCCTTCGTCGGTCTTGCCGACCAGGTTGTCCGCCGACTCGGTTGGTGCCTCGGGCACCGTCACCGCAACCGGCTGCTCGACGGTCGGCTCCGTGTTCAACGGGGCGTTAAAAGTGACCTGGGGCCTGGCTTCATCGCTGTCGCCGAACAACCCCGCCAGATCGAATGCCTGGTCACCTTTATAAATCATCCAGACGAACCCCGCGACCACAGCCACCGTGGCAACCTTGCCCCACACGCCCTTCTTCGCGGGCACCTCCGGTTCCGTTACCGGTCGGGCAGGTCCGATGGTGGGTTCCCGGCGCATGGTCGGTTCGATGCGCCGCTTGCGGCCGCTCACCTGGGCGGGCGTGACCTGTTCGGGCGACTTCTTTTTACCGCCGAAGCGACGTGATGCCTTGCGCGAGGGCTCCGTTGCCGGCCCGGACTTTGCCGGTTTGCGCCGGAACTTCCTGGTCTTCTGTTTTCTGGCCGGCTCATCCGTCGTCGGCTCGGGGGCTGCGTTCATGTCCCTGCGCGGCAGACTGCGCACCGGTGTATCTGCGCCCTGGTCAGGCTCGCTCGCCGGCTCCCGACTTTCGTCCTCCGATTCCGGGGACAGCAGGAACTCCTTGTGCAGCTCGTCGATCACCGTCCGGGCATCTTCGGCAACCAGCGCATGCTTCTGTTCCAGCCCGCCGTAGAGGAACAGGCGATTGCAGATCAGGTTGATCCGGCGCGGTACACCGCCACTGTAGCGGTGAATCAGGCGCAACGCGCCTTCGTCGATACTCGGGTCGCCCTTCCAGCCAACGCGCGACAGGCGGTGTTCGATGTAATCGATCACCTCGTCCAGTCCCAGTGGCTGCAGGTGTGAGGCGGCGATCAGGCGCTGGTGCAGGTGTTCCATGCCCGGCTTGCGCAACATGTCCAGCAACTGTTCCTGGCCCACCAGGAAGATCTGCAGCAACAGCTGGTGGTTTCGCTGCAGGTTCGCCAGCAGCCGCAGTTCTTCCAGGGCCGCAGCGCTCAGTCCCTGCGCCTCGTCGACTACCAGGATGACGCGTCGTCCCTTGTAGCTCTGCTGGTTGAGAAACTGTTCCAGCTCCTGCAACAGGCCGGGTTTGCTGGTGTCTTCCGGGTGCAGGTCGAACAGGTTGACGACCATCTGTAGCAGGTCACGGGATTCAAGCTGGGTACTGGTGAGGGTCGCGACCTCGATGTGCTCTCTGTCCAGCCCCTCCACCAGGTCGCTGATGAGGGTGGTTTTGCCCGTGCCCGGCCCGCCGGTCACCGCAATAAATCCCTCCCCCTGGAAAATCGCATACTGCAGGTACGCCTTGGCATTGGCGTAGCTGCTGTGCGCCAGGGAAAAGCGGTGGTCCGGGCTCAAGCGGAATGGCTCGCCCGTCATCTTGTAATAGGTTCTGTATACGTCGAGCATCGGCTTTGATTTGTCCCGGCCAGGATCCGGGAACGCGTACCACTCCGGCAGCTAACCCACTGCGATCTATGATATTATTGCGGCTGAAGCGCTCCCAGCTGTAGCGCAGGCTTTGCCAGCCAGCAGATCACATTAACATAATACAGCAACCTGAAGAAACACGGCGAAAAATCCGATCGATCGCATAAAAATGCTTGACTTGACAACATATTACGCAGATTCTTTGCGGTATCCGGGTACTTGGAGTCCGCCGTGGCGTGCTCTGGAGAACGCAACGCAATGAAAAATCCCATCGTCCAGTTCCTGTTGTGGGGGCTGTTCCTGAGCTACCCCGCCTTCGGCCAGGAAGCCATCCAGATCGAGATCGACAGCGCACCGGTCGAGGTGGAGATCCAGCAGCCTGAACCCGCCACACCGGCCGAACCGGAAACCGCCGGAGAACAACAGACTGCCGAGGCGGAAGAATCGCCCGCTGCGGAAGAACAAACCGCGGAGAGCGGTATGAGCCGCGGGCAAACGATAGGCATTGCCATCGGCGCAGTGGTTGCGGCCGGGCTGGCGCTGCTTGCCGGTGGTGGGGGTGGCGGCGGGGGGGGCAGCACGCCACAGCACTGATTCCCTGATCGATACGGCAGGTTCCGTACCCGTTGTCCTGCACCAGCTGTTCCGGTCAGTAATCTGACCCACCACACGGAACCGCAGCCAGAAACCCCGCACCACTCAACACGCCCTTATGGCCCGTAAACAACAAGAACTGGCATGGGTTGCGGCCGGACAGGCGCTCACCCTCGGGATCGGCTTTCTGTCGATCAAGATCCTGACCGGCATGATGGGAGTCGCCGCGTACGGCCAGCTGATGCTCGGCGTTTCGATTGCAGCGCTGATCAGCCTGTTCATCTACGGACCGCTGGGCCAGGCGGCAACGCGCTTCTATTCCGTTTGCCGCGCCAGGGGAGATCTCGGTGGTTATATCCAGGCTTTCCGGACGATCCATACCCGCCTGCTGAAAGCGTTGATGCTGCCTGCATTCGCAGTAGCAGCTGCCTCGAGCCTGGTTATCGAGGGGATATGGCCGTACCTGGTTGCAGCCGCTATTCTCTATGCGGCGGTCAGCGGCATCAACCACGGTTTTATATCGATGTTCGGCGGCATGCGGCGACGCGCCGTCGTGGCGGTCCACCAGGCCGCCGAATCGGCGGCACGTTTGTCCGGCGCCGTGCTCATGATGTTGCTTGCCGGCATTTCTCCTGCGGCGGCACTGGTCGGTTATGGGGCGGGCAGCCTGCTGGTACTGGGTTCGCTCTCCCGGGTAGCCGGCACCAGCAACGGGCTTGTGCACGTACAGCAGCTCCCTCCCCCGGCCTCTGGCAATGCGAACACGGAAGAACAGGCGCTCTACGAAGAAATCCGGCGCTATGTCCTGCCATTCCTGGTATGGGCGGCGATAGGGTATGCTTTCCTGCACGGGGACCGGTGGATGCTGCAGGGGGTGCGCGGGCCGGAGGCGGTGGGGGCGTACGTCGCCATTTACCAGATCGGAAGCGCACTGCCCAACGCGCTCATCGCGATCATTTCCCAGTACCTCGAGCCACTTGTGTTCGAACGGTTCGAGGCAGCAGACAACGCCGAACGCCAAAGGGATGGAATGGCATTGATTCGAAAGGCAACACTGTATATCGGCCTGTTTCTGACACTCATCGTGTCGCTGGCGGCGACGTGGTCAGCGGAAATCACCGGCTTTGTAACCACCCCCGAATTCACCCGCCACGCAGGCCTGCTGGCCTGGATCGTTGCGGCAACGGGTTTGATCGGACTCGGGCAGATCCTGACCATCCAGGGACTCGCCATGCGCCGACCGTCGGCCTACATTGGACCAAAAGCAGTCGCCGCCGGCGTGCTGCTGGGAGCTGCCTTTTTCGGAGCGACACAACGTGGCGCGGAAGGTGTGGCCATGGCGCTGACTGCTGCCGGCACGGTCTACCTGGTCTCCGTTCTCGCAGTCAACACACGCCTGTCCAGGTATGAGCCCAGCTAGTTTCATGCGACGAACGCGGTTGCAGACCATCCGCATCACCAGGAAACGGGTACCGTCATGGGTCTGATCGGCCTGGCGGCCACCCTATTCCTGCTGTCACTCGGCAGCTACCCGGTCGTCGAGGCTCGTATCGCCTCGCTGCCGCTTCCCTCCATATTGCTCAGCTTGCTGCTCAGCCTGCTGTTGCTGAACAGCCTGGCAGGTTACCGGACAGTGCTCACTCGCCAGGATACGGTTATTTTCGCCGCAGCGACCTTCCTGGCGTCCTGGCTGTTGCTGGTCACCGTCGTTTCATCAGCTGCACTGGGGTACGCGGTGGATACCCACCGATATGTTGGTATCGCCTATATCTTCGTCTTCCCCTTCCTTGCGCTGGTTTTCAGGCATCTGAACGCCCGGTGGCTGTTATGGGCGCTGCTTGGGGGCACTGTGCTGGCCCTGGTGATCGGTTACACCCGATTTTTCACCATCAGCGGGGGGGTTGCCGCTGAACACGCACTCGGTTACTGGGGTATCAAGTACCTGCCCTCCACGCGTAATTCAGACGTGTTATACCCGGTAATATCCAGCCTGGTCGCTACCGGCCTGTATGCTACCGCCCGCACCCGTTTCACCAGGACTGTACTTTTATTCATCACCATTGTGTCTTTTGCGGCCGTCATCCTGTCATTGTCGCGTGGAGGCTGGATCGCCCTGTCGGCCGGGTATCTGTCTTTACTGTGGATTACACGACGGCAACACAGTGTTTTTCGAAAAAGATTCCGGACTGTTGGCGCGATACTTCTGGCGGGTATTGTGATTGCAACCTGGCTACATTTAAACGAGAGTAACACCCGTTACGATGCCATCGTGGATCGCATGCAATCGATCTTTGATGACGTCGATCCGAGTGTCAGTAACCGCGACCGCCTGGAACTGGCCATGCATGCTGCCTCTGGCATCCTCCGTAATCCGGTCGGAGTGGGGGTTGGAAATATTGCGTATGCGCTCGAGCTTCCTGTGAACTCGATTGGCAGCGCAGAGAATGCCTGGCTCACGGTTGGGCTGGAGGGTGGCTGGCCCGCACTGGCCGCCTTCTCTCTGTTCTTTTTCTGGCTTTTTGCCTCAATCCTGCCGACTTCTTCGCATCGCAAGGTCCAGGATGACAACCATTCACAGGCTGTCGGCATAGCTCTGGTGGCCGCAGTCTTCAGCTACCTGATGTTCAACTATGAGCTCAACTCGCTCTTTCTCTGGTCCGTACTGGCCGTTGCCATGAGCACAAGACGGAGGAATTACCATGCAATCTACCGACAGGATCGCGGTGCTGATGGCGGTGTACAATGCGCAGGCAACGATAACCGCCGCATTGCGCTCGATTCTCGAGCAGACCCGTCAGGCGGACGAGGTAATCATTGTTGATGACGGCAGCACCGACGATACCAGCCGTATTCTGCAGTCATTTGGCCGTCAGCACAGCTTCCGGATCATCCGCCTGCCGGAAAAAAGCGGTTTCACTGCCGCCATCAACGCGGGACTGGATGCATGTCGTTGTGACTGGATTGCTCGGCTTGACGCAGATGACTGGTGGGAAAGCAATCACCTTGAAACAATCAGGCTGGCACTCGCACAGGCGGACAAAGACACTTCCCTGGTCGCCACACGCGCCATGTACTGGAATGATGAGCATCATAAGACCGGGGAATCCTGTGGACCGATACATGGTGATGCATTGCGTTGCTTCATGATTAACGACAATCCGTTCGTACACAGCGCCACCGTATTCAGGCTCGAGGCAGCGCGCCAGGCAGGCGGCTACCCTGGTGGTGTCAGATGGGAAGACTACGGGCTGTGGATCGCGCTAATGAGCACGGGCAATGGTCAAATTGTAGACACTACCACGGTGAATTGTCGCAAACAGGCCGGAAGCCTGTCCGCAGTAAGCAAACTGGCTGCCCTGCGAAGTCGCCTGGAGATGCAGCGCAAGGCCTGGCGGCTTTTCCGGCACTGCTGTCCGCTTACCGGCAGTATAGAGCTGGCCCTAACCTGGGTTCGCGTCTTTCTTGCGACTGCCAGGCGGATGATGAAGCCCGATAAACGATGCGTGTAGTTGTAATTTCCGAGCACTACCATCCGCAGATCGGTGGCGCAGAGCGTGTCAGCCAGGCTATCGCGGAAGCATCGGCCGCAGAAGGATGGGATACGCATGTCTTCACCAGTGGCAAGCCGTCCGACGTCGAACACCTGAACGATGTCACCATTCACCGGTTCGAAATCAGCGGGAATATGACCAAAGGGATAAAAGGTGACACACGGCTTATCAGAAAGCATCTCAACGAACTCCATCCGGAAGTCATTGTAGTCTATGCCCTGCAGACCTGGGGGGCGGACATACTCCTGCAGAACGGGAATACTGCGCCCTCGGGGGCCCGGGTTATCCTCGTACCCTGCGGACTTTCTGCTTTATCCACTCTCACAAGACGCCTGTATTATTTCAGTTATCTCAAACGACTGAAACGGGACTGGCAACGCTTTGATCACTATATCTTCC
>DRQL01000359.1 GCA_011371465.1 Gammaproteobacteria bacterium
CATCAGATGTCGAGGTTCTGCGAACGAAGTCGACAATAGTGCCGTCCGCAGCGACTGCAGTATCAAGAAAAGCCTGGCGTTTCAGGGCAAGAATAACCCCGCCCGCACACAAGCCGAGACCGGCAACCAGGAAGATAGCGGCCACCCAGACCGGCATCCTGTTTTTCGCTCTATACCGGACAAGCTGGGCAGGATCGGTAATGACCGTGCGCTGATTCTGTACATTCGATTGCAAATACGCGGATTTGAGCGATTTCAACCCGGCAATAAAACTTTTAACGTCGTCGATTGAACGAATATTATGCTTGCGCAGCGCCATTCCCGCCTGAACAAGCAGTACGACAATAACGAAGGCCGCCGTGGCGAGCGAAAATCTCGATACCTGGAAGATATAGAAAAAGAAGATCATTGTGGCTACGCCGATCGTGAAAAAGATACCACCAGCGACCGGCATCCCCGACGCTTTAAGGCGCGCGTCGTCGGCATCTTGCGCAGCGACGAGTACGGGCACCCGGTCGCCAATCTGATAGCTGATAAGACTACTGGCCAGGCGACCGGTAAATTGACGGGTCTTGCCGCCGTACTGATATTCAACCACCGGCGCATACGTTTCCTGGCTGGCCGAATTGCGTGATTTCGACTGCCGGACTTCATAGCCGACTACCCGACCTGCAGCTTCCCGGGCGGTCTTTCTGAACCGGTACCCGTCCCAGACGAGAAAGCCGCCTAACAGGGAAAAGACCAGGCCAACAATAAATACAATGATTTCCATGCGCGCACCCCGATTAACGGATGGATGTTCAGTCAGCTTTACTAGTCGGCCCTGGTGGATTGATCTTTAAGGGACCTCTGATGCATTCGTTTTCCGTCATTCTGACGCCTGCCGGAATCTAGTGGTTTCAATGTCATGGATCACTCGCTTTGCGACCGTAGTGAAGCGCAGGAAGTACCTGTGGTGCGCCGCAGGCGGTTGTAAAGTGCTCAGCCTGCGAACCGCCCGACGGGTTATGCCAGCGATTTACGATTTTCTGCGACGCGGGGCGGCAATATGGAGAGGTCGTCCGTGCACCGCCAGCGCCGCTTCGTGGACACTCTCGGACAGGGACGGATGGGCGAACATGGTCAGCGCGATATCCTCGGTACTGCCGCCCAGCTGCATGGCGATCACAGCCTCGGCAATCAGTTCCGAACACTGCGGACCGATCATGTGCGCACCCAGCAGGCGATCGGTTTTTGCATCGGCCAGCAACTTGATAAAACCGCCGGTATCGCCCAGCGCCCGCGCCCGGCCGGAAGCGACAAAAGGAAAAACACCGCTGCGGTACGCCACGCCACTGGCGCGCAGGGCCTGTTCCGTTTCCCCGGCCCAGGCAATTTCCGGCTGCGTATAGATCACGGACGGCACCGCGGCATAATTGATATGCGCGGCATGCCCGGCGATCAGTTCCGCCACCATGACGCCTTCTTCCGAACCCTTGTGCGCCAGCATGGGACCGCGCACCGCATCGCCGATAGCGTACACAGCCGGCAGATTGGTGCGGCACTGCTCGTCGACATGGATAAACCCCCACTCGTCGAGCAACAGGCCCGCCTCGTCCGCCGCCAGCCCGTGGGTGTTGGCGCGCCGGCCGACGGCAACGATCAGCCGGTCGAACTGTGCCTGGTGCTCTCCGTCACCGTTCTGGTAAGCAAGGTCTATTTTTTTGCCACGCACCTTGCAGCCGGTTACGCGGCTGCCGAGCTGGATATCCAGACCCTGCTTTGTGAATGCCCGTTGCGCTTCCCTGGCCACCTGCTCGTCGGCCATGGAAAGAAAGGTATCCTGCGCCTCCAGTAATGTGACCTGTTCCGCCCCCAGGCGTTTCCACACGCTGCCCAGCTCCAGTCCGATCACCCCGGCGCCAATAACGCCCAGGCGTTTCGGCACTTCCCTGAACTCCAGTGCGCCGGTCGAGTCCACGACCCGGTCGCCCTGCAGCGGAACGCTGTCGAGCTGAACCGGTGAAGAACCGGGTGCGAGGATGATATGCGCAGCAGACAGGTCGCGCGTGGTTTTCTTCCCGACCGGGCTGACCCTGACCTGCTTGCCGGCCAGCAGTTGTGCGCGCCCCTGGACCCAGGTAACACCGTTGGCCCGGAACAGTTGTTCGATCCCCCCGGTGAGGTCCCGCACAATCCGTTCCTTGCGCGCCAGCATGGCCGCCAGGTCCAGCTTGACACCACTCACCTTCACACCATGATCAGCGAACTCGTGCTGCGCCTGGACAAAACGTTCGGATGATTCAAGCAGGGACTTGGAAGGAATACAGCCCACATTCAGGCAGGTACCCCCCAGCGCCGGTTTGCCCGCCGCATTGATCCATTCGTCTACGCAGGCCGTCTTCAGGCCCAGCTGGGCGCAACGGATGGCCGCCACGTAACCGGCCGGTCCGCCGCCGATGATCACCACGTCAAACTGATCTGTCATATCGCCTCACACACCCAGCAGCAAACGCGCCGGGTCCTCCAGGACTTCCTTGACCGCCACCAGGAACTGCACCGCGCCCTGCCCGTCCACCAGGCGATGGTCGTAGGACAGCGCAATGTTCATCATCGGCCGGATCACCACTTCGCCGTTTTCAGCAACCGGGCGTTCCATGATCTTGTGCATGCCCAGGATACCGGACTGGGGCGGGTTGATGATCGGGGTGGACAGCAGGGAGCCGTACACGCCGCCGTTGGTAATACTGAACGTGCCGCCGGTAATGTCTTCCATCGCCAGCGTGCCTTCCCGCGCCCGGGTGGCGTAATCCCGGATACCCGCTTCGATGCCGGCCATCGTCAACTGGTCGGCATCCCTCAGGATCGGCACCACCAGGCCACGCGGCGACCCGACGGCGATACCGATGTCGAAGAAGCCATGGTAAACGATATCCGTGCCGTCCACCGAGGCATTCAGTTCGGGGAAACGACGCAAACCCTCGATCACTGCTTTCACAAAGAAGGACATGAAGCCGAGTTTCACTTCGTGGGTCCTGAGAAACTGGTCCTTGTACCGGCTGCGCAGATCCATCACCGGCTGCATGTTGACTTCGTTGAAGGTCGTCAGGATCGCCGCCGTCTGCTGGGCTTCGAGCAGGCGTTCGGCAATGCGCGCGCGCAGGCGTGTCATGGGTACGCGTTTTTCGGGTCGCTCAGTGGCATCCACAGGCACGGCTGCGGGCGCTTTTTCCGGCGCGGCAGGCGCCGTGGTAGCCGGCTGTGCGGGGGCGGGCTTTGCCGGGGTTTCCTGCAATACGCGCAGCACATCCTCCTTGAGGATGCGGTTACCGCTGCCAGAGCCCCGGATACGCCGGATATCCAGCCCGTTTTCCTCGATCAGGCGGCGTGCCGACGGCGTTGCAAAGACGTCGGCACCCTGGTCTTCCGGAACGGATGACTCGCTGCCCGAAGCCGTGGTTGCCGGCGCTGCTGCCGCCTTCCCTTCCCGCATGCGCCCGATGAGCTGGCCGGACTCCACCACCGTGCCTTCCGGTTCGATGATTTCTTCCAGCACCCCGTCGCCGGGTGCCGGGACTTCGAACACCACCTTGTCGGTCTCGATATCGACAATGGACTCATCCCGCTTTACCGCATCACCCGGCTGTTTGTTCCAGTTGAGTATGGTGCCATCGGACACCGACTCCGGGAACACCGGTACCTTGAGTTCGATTGACATGCTGTTTTCAGTCCTCTTCCATGTTCAGGCCCAGCGCCTGTGCCACCAGGCGGTGTTGCTGCTGCAGGTGTCGCCACGCGTAACCCGCGGCGGGAGCCGCCGAGAATGCGCGCCCGGCATACTCCAGCCAGGCGGGTTCGGGCAACAGCGAGCGCATGTGGTGCTGGCTGGAGAACCAGGCGCCCTGGTTCTGCGGTTCTTCCTGGCACCAAATGTATTCCGTAACGGCGGGATAGCCCTCGATCTGCTTGCGCAGCGCTTCCTTTGGAAAAGGGTACAGGCGCTCGATACGAAGGATCGCCACGTTCTCCAGGCCCTGCTCACGCCGTTTCTCCAGCAGATCGTAATACACTTTGCCGCTGCACATCACCAGCCGGGTCACCTTGCCGGCATCCAGCTCGTCCACTTCGGCGAGCACCGGCTGGAACTCGCCACCGGTAAGGTCCTCCAGCGTGCTCACTGCCAGGCGGTGACGCAACAGGCTCTTGGGCGTCATGACCACCAGCGGTTTGCGGCATTCCAGCAGGATCTGGCGACGCAACAGGTGAAATATCTGCGCTGGCGTGGTGGGTACACAGACCTGCATGTTGTGCTCGGCGCACAGCTGCAGGTAACGCTCCAGCCGTGCCGAGGAATGTTCCGGCCCCTGCCCTTCCATACCGTGCGGCAGGAACAGCACCAGGCCGCTGAGGCGATTCCACTTCTGTTCGCCGGCGCTGATGAACTGGTCGATGACCACCTGCGCATTGTTGGCAAAATCGCCGAACTGCGCTTCCCAGATCACCAGCGTGTTGGGGTCGGTGGTCGAATAGCCGTATTCAAAGGCAAGCACTGCCTCTTCCGACAACAGGGAATTGATTACCAGGAAATCCGCCTGGTCGTCGGCGACATGCCGCAGGGGCACGTACAGGGAACCGTCCTTCTGGTTGTGCAACACCGCGTGACGGTGGAAAAACGTGCCGCGCCCGCTGTCCTGCCCGGACAGGCGCACATTGTACTTGTCCGTTACGATCGATGCGTAGGCGGTGATTTCCGCAAAGCCCCAGTCAACGGGCAATGCCCCCGCGGCCATCTTGCGCCGGTTGTCCATGATCTTGCCCACGTTGCCGTTGAGCTCGAATCCTTCCGGCAGTTGCAGCAGGTTTTTCCACAGCGCCCGCAGACGTTGCAGCGGAATGGCGGTATCCAGGAAGGCGGTACAGGCCTGCGCCAGGTAGGGTTCCCAGTCTACCTCGTAGGGGTAATTGGCCTGTTCTTTCGGCACCAGTTCCGTAACCACCGAAACCCCCTTGTCGAGGCGGGCCCGGTAGTCTTCCATCAACTGGTGCGGCTGCTCTTCATCGCAGACCTGCTGCCGGACCAGCGCCTCGGCGTACAGGGCCCGGGTGGTGAGGCGATCACGGATCGCCTGGTACATGATGGGCTGTGTGGCGGTGGGTTCGTCGGCTTCACTGTGACCGTGACGCCGGTAGCAGACCATATCGATCACGACATCCTTGTGAAAACTCATGCGGTAATCCAGCGCCATCTGCGTTACCCGGATCACGGCCTCCGGATCGTCACCATTGACGTGGAAAATCGGCGCATTGACCATTTTGGCGATATCGGTGCAATAGAGGGTCGAGCGCGCATCCGCCTGGTAGCTGGTGGTAAAACCGATCTGGTTGTTGACCACGACGTGCACCGTGCCCTTGGTGGAAAACCCGCGCGACTGGGACATATTGATGGTTTCCATCACCACGCCCTGCCCGGCGAAGGCGGCATCCCCGTGGATCAGGATGGGCACCACCTGGTCACCCGTCTCGTCGCCGCTGCGCTGCTGGCGGGCGCGTACCGACCCCTCCACCACCGGGTCGACAATCTCCAGGTGAGAAGGGTTGAAGGCCAGCGTGACATGCACCAGGCCTTTCGTGGTTTGCAGGTCAGCGGAAAATCCCTGGTGGTATTTCACGTCGCCGGAACCGTTGGAGGACTTCCCGGCGGTACCCTCGAATTCCTGGAACAGTTCGGCGGCGGTCTTGCCGACGATGTTGATCAGCACGTTGAGGCGGCCACGATGCGCCATGCCGATCACGGTTTCCTTTACACCGTGTGCACCGCAACGATGGATCAGTTCATCGAGCAGGGGAATCAGGCTGTCGCCACCTTCCAGCGAAAACCGTTTCTGGCCCACGTAGCGGGTGTGCAGGTAGCGTTCCAGTCCTTCCGCCGCCGTCAGCCGGTCCAGTATGCGCAGCCGCTCTTCGCTACTGAACGCCGGCTGCCCGCCGGCGTGCTCCAGGCGCTGTTGCAACCAGCGCTTTTCGGCAGTCTCGGTGATGTGCATGTATTCGCTGCCGATGCTGCCGCAGTAGATGGTCTGCAACTGTTCCAGTAACTCGCGCAGGGTGGCCGTTTCCACGCTGGCAAAGGAACCGGTTTCAAACACCGTATCCAGGTCCGCTTCGCTCAGGCCGTGGTATTGCGGGTCCAGTTCCGGCAGCACGGGGGGTTCGCGCAGTTCCAGCGGGTCGGTACGCGCCACCTGGTGGCCGCGAAAACGGTAGGCATTGATGAGCTGCAGCACCCGGATCTGCTTTTCTTCGTGCGCCCGGGTACCGGGTGCGCTGTCCGTTGCGGGGCGCCGCGCGGCCGGTTGCTGCGTGAGGGTGCGAAAAGCCTGCCGGACCGCCGAGTGTACGGCTTCAGTACCGTGCCCGTTTACGCGTGGCAGGGTTTCAAAATAACGTCGCCATTGACCCGAAACCTGGTCGGGATCATCCAGGTACTGCTCGTAGAGCGCCTCCAGGTACGCGGCATTGTGCCCTGCAAGCTGCGAGTTCTGCCAGAATTCCTGCAGGCTCTTTGGCCTGAACACCTCATCCATTCTGTGGTTCCCCGGGGCACCCATGATCCGCCTTCCAGGCGTGACACTATAACAAGGCAATAGTCACGCCAACTCCGGTAGTTACAAGCGTTTTCTTACTGAAAGGCTTAGACCATGCGAGCCGTCCGCGCAAGGGTCTGTCCACCGGCGTGGACGACGTGGCCCGTCCGCCTCAAAGTTGACGCTTCCTGCCCCGTAGACCGTTCCTGTGACAAAAATACGTCAGCGCGGGGTGGCGGCTGCGCGCCATCACGCAGTTCAGGCCACGGGCGGCATGGGGCAATCCAGCACGTCCGAAAAGGCGCGCAGCAATTCCATTTCGACCGGCGCTATTTTCTGATCCTGCACAATGCTGGCGACACAGGCTTTCAACAGGCGGGGTTTCAGCAGCGGTTTCAGCGTGGCCAGCCGGTCCAGGGCCGCGTCCAGTGCCGTCAGGCTGATTTCGGTGGCCGGCAGCAGTTCCAGCGCACCAAGATCCAGCACCGTCGCCGCCACCCGGAAAGCCTGCTCGGCGCCGTGCCGGTCCGGTTGCCCCACCCAGGCCATCGCCGACAGGACCAGCGCCACCTCCTCGCGGAGCTGTTCAAGATCATGATGCCGGACCGGGGCGTGGGTCAGCTTGAAGAACTGCGCGTCCAGGTGATTGAAGAGAATCTTCTGCAGCGACCATTCCAGGAAATCCACCTGCGCATTCATGTTGGCCAGCGCATTCAGGTTCTGCTTGAACAGCTTGTACTGCTGCAGCGACAGCTGCTTCAGCGCCGGGATGGCGATATCGACCAGCGGCAAACGTAAACGGGCATCGAGCGTGCCCACTTCCGGCAACAGGCCCAGCACCAGCGGGTAGACACCGGGATCGGCCTGCTGCTCCAGGTACTGCAGCTGCCGGTCGCGGTCCTCCGCCCCCTGGTCCAGCGCCAGGCAGTACATGACCGCCCGGGCGCCAAACGGTTCGTGCGCGGCATCCTTTACCCGGTCAGGCAATGCCGCCACCAGCGCACGACTGTACTCGATGGTGCCCGCGGCCGGGTTGCCGATCCGGTCGATCGAGTTCATGACATCGACGACGGCTGCGCCGGCCGCCACCGCAGCGGCCGTGCGCGCGACGGCCTCGCGGGAAGGCGCATCCCTGCCCGGCTCATCCTGCTGCGCGGTCGTCGTGGTGTCACGCCCGGGTACAGCGGATTCAAAACGCCCGTCCCAGTGCGGATCGATGCGCAGGATGCGTTTCTTCAACGGGGGATGGGTCGCAAACAGCGACTGCAGACCGGACAGTCCCTGGGCAAAAAATGCGTGGCTGACTTCCGCTGCCGCGGGCGTCTCCACCCGCGACCCGTAGGCCAGGCCGCCGATTTTTTTCAGTGCCCCGGCGATACCGCCCGGGTTGCGGGTGAACTGGACGGCGGACGCATCGGCCAGGTATTCACGCTGGCGGCTGACCGCCGCCTTGATCAGGTTGCCGAAAAAAGTCCCGGCGAATCCGATCGCAATCAGCCCGATGGCCAGCATCATGATGCCGCCGGCGTTCTTGCCGCTGCTGCGCCGGGAACCTGAATAGGCCGCCGGTCGCAGGATGTAATACCCGATCAGGCCGAGGATCAGGATGCCGTGCAGGATCCCGATGAGGCGGATATTGATGCGCATATCACCATTGAAGATATGGCTGAACTCGTGCGCGATCACACCCTGCAGTTCATCACGGTTCAGGTGCTCGATGGTACCGCGGGTAACGCCGATGACCGCATCGCGCGGCGAAAAACCCGCGGCGAAGGCATTGATACCCTGCTCATCGGCCAGCAGGTAGACCGGTGGTGCCGGCGTGCCCGATGCGATGGCCATTTCCTCGACCACGTTGAGCAGCCTGCGCTGCTGCGGGTCACGGGTATTCTGTGGAATCAGCCGACCGCCCAGGGACTCGGCAACGGCCTTGCCACCGGACGACAGGGTCATCATCTTGTACAGGCTGCCCAGCGTAACCACCGCCACTACGCCGACACTGACCAGCAGGAAGGTCTGCCAGTCCATCTGCAGGGACGGGGAGCCGGTGGCCGCGAGCTGGCTGGTATTGAGATAACCAAAACTCACCATGACCAGCAGGTTGGTCATGACTATCAGGCTGACCACGGCCAGGCCGAACAGGACCACCAGCCAGGCCGTGTTCCTGCGGACACGGTGCTGTGATTCGAAGAAATTCACGGTTCAGTCAGGCGCTAACGCTCAGAATGAAACCTTCGGCGCCGCCTGTATGGCCTCGCTGTCTTCGAATTCCAGCAGACCCGCATCTTTCGCATGACCGAAACGCGCGGCAAAAAATACCGGCGGGAAGGACTGCTTGTAGGTGTTGTACTCCATCACCTGGTCATTGAAGGCCTGGCGGGCGAAAGACACCTTGTTCTCCGTACTGGTCAGCTCTTCGCTCAGCTGCATCATGTTCTGGTTGGCCTTGAGGTCCGGGTAGGCTTCCATCACCATGTTGAAATTCATCATGGCACTGGACAGTTTGCCCTCGGCGCCGTTCAGTTTCTTCATGGCTTCGGCATCGCCGGGTTCAGCGGCGGCATCGGACAGCATTTTCGCCGCCGCGTTGCGCGCTTCCACCACGGCCTCCAGCGTTTCGCGTTCGTGCTTGATGTAGCCTTTCGCGGTCTCGATCAGGTTGGGGATCAGGTCGTAGCGCCGTTTGAGCTGCACCTCGATCTGCGCAAAGGCGTTCTGGTAGCGGTTTTTGAGGGTGACCAGCTTGTTGTATATACCGATGATATACAAAACAAGCGCGGCAATAATGACCAGCACAACGATGAGTGAAGTATCCATTTTTCCTGCCCTGTTGTATTTTGATGATTATCGGACGGATGGTAGCATTTCATGAGCCACAAGTTGGACAACTATTTGCCGCTCCTGCCCCCGGCCACGCCGGATCAGCGTCACCCCTGCCCGAGGACCGGGAAATTGCCGGTTCGGGGTTAAATCGGCGGCCACTTCTCGTATGATAGGCGCCCTGAATTCGCACTTTCTCCCGGGAGCATGCACGTGAACAAGGCGGAATCCACTGTCCGCGGTCTGCTGGCGAAGGCCGGCATCGAAATCAACGGGCCCAACGACTATGACCTGCAGGTCAACGACCGGCAGTTTTACCAGCGCGTACTGAGCGGTGGCCCGCTGGGTCTGGGCGAGGCCTACATGGACGGCCTGTGGGACTGCGCAGCCCTGGACGACTTCATCTACCGGGTGCTGCGCGCCGACCTGGAGCACAGCATCTCGCCGCTCAAGCTGCTGCTGCCGGTGGTACAGGCCAAACTGGTCAACCTGCAGAGCAAGGGCCGCGCCTTCCGCATCGGCGAGCACCACTACGACATCGGCAACGACCTCTACCAGCTCATGCTGGACCCGCGCATGGTCTATACCTGCGGCTACTGGAAGGACGCCGACAACCTGAACGACGCCCAGGAAGCCAAGCTGGACCTGGTGTGCCGCAAGGTGGGACTGGAACCCGGCATGCGCGTGCTGGACCTGGGCTGTGGCTGGGGCAGTTTCGCCGGGTTCGCCGCAGAGCGCTACGACGTGGAAGTGGTTGGCGTGACGGTTTCAAAAGAACAGATCGAGTACGGGCAGCAGCGCTACAAAGACCTCAACGTGGACCTGCGTTTCCAGGACTACCGCGACGTGGACGAACAGTTCGACCGGGTGGTATCGATCGGCATCCTGGAACACGTGGGACCGAAAAACTATGCCACCTTCATGGAAGTAGTCAGCCGCAACCTGAAAGACGACGGCCTGTATCTGCTGCACACCATCGGCACCAATACCAAAGCACTGAGTGTCGACCCCTGGACCAACAAGTATATATTCCCCGGTGGCGTACTACCGGTGCTGCAACAGATCGACGCGGCCACGGAAGGCGTGTTCATCCTCGAAGACCTGCACAACATCGGCACCCACTACGACCCTACCCTCATGGCCTGGATGGCCAACGTCGATGCCCACCGCGACGAAATCCGGGCGCTGGGCTATGACGAGCGCTTTTACCGCATGTGGCGCTACTACCTGCTGGGCGCCGCCGGCTCCGACCGTGCGCGGCGCAACCAGCTGTGGCAGATGGTGTTCAGCAAGAAGGGGCTGGACGGCGGTTATGCCTCCATCCGCTAGTGCGTAGCGCCGACGTCATCATTGTCGGTGGAGGACCGGCCGGGTCCAGCTGCGCGTGGCGTCTCAGGCGCCTGGGCGTGGACTGCCTGATCCTGGACAAGGAAACCTTCCCGCGGCCCAAGCTGTGCGCCGGCTGGATTACGCCGGAAGTGGTGCAGGACCTGGAGCTGGATACCGGCGACTACCCGCACCGCTTCCTGTCCTTCAAAAAACTGCTGTTCCATTTTCGCTACGGGGGCCTGCGCCCGCGCACCCTGCAACATTCGATCCGGCGCTACGAGTTCGACGACTGGCTGCTCAGGCGCTGCGGCGCGCCGGTCGAAACCCACGAGGTGCGCAGCATACGCAAGGACGGTGATGACTACATCCTCGATGAACAGTACCGCTGCCGCTACCTGGTCGGCGCCGGCGGCACGCGCTGCCCGGTGTACCGCAACCTGTTCCGCACCGCCAGCCCGCGCGCCCGGAAAAAACAGGTGGTCACGCTGGAACAGGAGTTCCCGTACGACTACCGCGACGAGCGCTGCCACCTGTGGTTTTTCGACCAGGGGCTGCCCGGCTATTCCTGGTACGTGCCCAAGGCCGACGGTTACATCAACATCGGCATCGGTGGCTTCGTCACCCGGCTCAGGCAGCAGGGCACGGACATCAAAACCCACTGGGACCACCTTGCGCAGAAGCTGGAACGAAAAAAGCTGGTGCAGGGCCACCACTGGGAACCGAAAGGATACAGCTATTACGTGCGCGGCAAACAGCCGCTGTGCCGCATCGACAATGCCTTCATCAGTGGCGACGCGGCAGGACTCGCAACCAAAGACATGGCCGAAGGTATCGGGCCGGCGGTGCGGAGCGGTCTGCTGGCGGCCGCGGCGATTGCTCAGGGTACGCCCTATGACTTCAGCAGCATCGGCCGGCGCTCCTTCGAGCCGCGGCAGTTACTGCTCTCGGCACTGCTGCCGAGGCCCTACCGGCCGGGCAAGCAGGGTAAAAATACACTATAGTTAGCGTATCGGCGAAACCGGCGCCTGGCTGGCGCGCACCGAAAGGAGAATATTCATGCGATTCATCTGGAACCTGATCGGGCTGTTCGGCCTGCTCGTCCTCGCCCTCATCGTCGCGGCTGTTATCCAGCTGGGGCCCTCGATTACCAACCTGGCAAAGTTTGACAGCCAGGCGCTGACCACCTATGCGGAGATCGGCAAGGCCCTGATCGAAACCGGCAGCGGACCGGAAGCCACGGTGTGGAAAGTACCCGTCGCCGACGGCCTGAGCGCACAGGAAGTCGAGGAGACCATGCGCTTCGTCGCCAACGAGCACAACATCAAGAACGTCGGTGAACTGCCCCTGTACAAGGAAGTAGAAGCCATGAGCGGCACCCCGTTCCGCTTCATCACGGTCTACATGTTCTGCAACGCCATGACCGCCTCCCGGATGCTGGAAATCAGCGATGCCTTCTCGGCTTACCTGCCCTGCCGCATCAGTCTGGTCGAGGACAAGAGCGGCAAGCTCTGGCTGTACACGCTGAACATGGACATGATGATCTACGGCGGCAAGACCCTGCCACCCGCCATGAAAGAGGAAGCGATCCAGGTCAAGGAGACTATCCTGGATATCATGAACCGCGGTGCCAACGGCGAGTTCTAAGAAAAAAGGGGTCGGTGACAAAACGCAATCATTCGCAATTGTCACCGACCCCTTTAATGCTTAAGCGCGTTTTTGCTCATATTCCGACATTGTTGGGTTACGCTGCGCTAACCCAACCTACGCAACATGGGCGCTGGCCTTACTTTGTAGGTCGGATTAGCGCAGCGTAATCCGACAAAGCGCCTCAAGTAGGTGCCATTCGTCACTGCTCCCTTCAATGTTGAAGGGCCCTAGTACAACCCCAGCGGGTTGTCCGGGTTGACCCCTTCCATAAACGGGATACGCCGGTCACTGTGGGTGACCTGGTACACCACACCCAGCCAGTTGCTCACCACCGCTTCGGCGGTATCGTGCCAGGTGTTGTCCAGCCGTGCGCTGATCAACCGCTCGGGGAACTCCGGCGGTGGCCGGTTTGCGGCCAGTGCTGCATCAACACGGCTGCGGTACTCGTTCAGCAACGCCTTCTCGCGGATGTGAAAGTAGTGCTCCGGGAACGGCGGGTAGCCATCTCTTTGTCCCCCCGCGTACAAGCCCACCTCGCGCTTGTACTCCTTTAACAGCGATATGGTGTCGTACTCGGGGTGCCCCTGGAAGAACACCACGCGCAGGCCGTCCGCACTGGTTGCGAGGTGCACACCCACCTGGTCGCTCTCCACCAGCACGTGCAGGCCGGCGACGTCGAACTGTTCGCGGGTGATCGCGTTCCAGCGTGAGTGCGGCACATCGAAGCGCGTATTGACGTCGTTCACCAGCGGGTGTTTCTGGTCGACGACCCGGTGCGGAAACACGCCCCAGATCTTGTCAGGTTGCGCAATGCGATGCTGGTCGTAACGGAACTGCAGCATGGCGTGGGTAGCCAGGCAGGAACACAGCGTGGAGGTCACGTTGTCCATCGCCCAGTCGATGACACCGATCAGCGGCTGCCAGAACGGCTGGTTGGCCAGCTCCGGCCCGGTCACATTGGCGCCGGTCACGATCAGCGCGTCCAGCCCTTCGGCTTTTACCCGGTCGAACGGCTCGTAGAATTCGTCGACGTAGGCCTGCGCATCGGGACTGCGCTCCAGTTCCGGCAGAGTAAAGGGGTGCACGTAAAACTGCGCAATCGGGTTACTCTCACCGATGAGCCGAAAAAACTGGCGCTCGGTGGCTGCCAGCGCAGCATCCGGCATCATGTTCAACAGGCCGATGTGCAATTCGCGGATATCCTGCTGTGAGGCCCGGTTGGGCGGCAGCACACTGGTGCCCTCGTCGCGCAGACGTTCGAAAGTCGGTAACTTGTTGTGTGCGACCAGTGGCATTCGCGAACCCTTTGCTACGGCGTACGGTCGATCACGGCTTCGAGCAGTTCCAGGAAATCCGCTTCATCCCGTACCCCGGCCACTTCCTGTGAAGTGACGGTGTAGCCGTACGGTTTCGCAATCGCCTCGTAACGCGGGATGCGCGAATGGAACAGCCGCGGAAAGATCCAGCGCGTGAACTCATCCGGGTCCAGCTCCGCCGCGTAGCTCAGGCCGTTTTCCCGTAAATAGATTTCCAGCTGCTCTTCCAGGAAGGCCGGCCGGTAATACAGGGGTTTCGGGTCACTCTGCGCACGCGCGATCAGCTTGTCTTCCTCTTCCTGGTCGGTGACCTGTATATAAAGGATCAGCGTGTGCTCCACCAGCAGGTCGATCACGGCCGGCTCCTCCAGCTCACACAGGCTGCCACCCACGTCATTGACAAAATGCTGGTAGCCGTAGATCTCCTGCGACTTGCGGATAAACTCGGGCACGTCGTTCATGGCGGCGATTTCCGCTTCACGGTACTGCGCCTGGCGGCGGGTGAACTCGTCCAGCGCCACCCCGCCCTGCTCGGGATTACCCAGCTTGCCGACAAAACTCAGCACCGGGCCCAGGTCGTCGACCTTGATGTTGTTACGGATGTAGATCCAGTCGCGGCGCAACAGGTCGTGCAGGAACGGCACCTGCATGGCCTGCTGCTTGATCAGGTCCAGGATCGGCTCGTCCAGGTAGCGGGTGCCGATGCGGTAATCGCCGGAATAGTGGAACCAGTTGTGTCCGCACAGCAGGCTCGACAGGTAGGTCTTGCCCACCCCGGACATGCCCAGCAGGGTCACCTTCTTGTTTTTCCAGGCACGAAAACCGTCGCTGCTGAACTTCACCGCCATTACCCCGGTAGATAGGAAAGCGTTTGATTATGCAGCATTTACGGCCACGCGGGAATAGTCGGCCAAAAACGCCCTGCCATCAACGGGCAGCGGCCGGCCAGTTCCAATAACCGCGGTAATCCTGTATGGTGCGGGGCTTTTCCATAAAATGGGCCGTTTGCGACGGCCAGAGGACGCAGCATGCAGATCGAAGCGCAGAAGGTGGTCACCCTGAACTACACCCTGACCGACAAAGAGGGGACCGTCATCGACGAGTCCAATGACAGCAGCTTTGCCTACCTGCACGGCGCCAGCAACATCATTCCCGGTCTCGAAAACGCCCTGCTCGGCAAACAGGCCGGCGACTCGCTGAGTGTTTCTGTGTCCCCGGAAGAAGGCTACGGCGAACGCGACGCCAGCCGCACCCAGAGCGTACCGAAGGAAATGTTCCCGCAAGACGCCGAGATCGAGGTCGGCATGCAGTTTCACGCCCAGGGCCCCAACGGCGAAACCATCGTAGTCACCGTTACCAACGTGGAAGACGACACCGTTACCGTAGACGGTAATCACCCACTGGCCGGCGTGGAACTGAACTTTGCCGTCGAGGTCATCGAAGTGCGCGACGCTTCCCCGGAAGAACTCGAACACGGACACGTGCACGGCCCTGACGGTCACCACCACGAGTAAGCGCTCGATGCCCGCTAGCCGGCTTCTTTCTGTATAAAGGTTTTGCCTTTATACAGGCGGGCCACCAGCATGAACAGCAACGCCGTCGCCAGCATCAACAGGGTGAAAAACCCGTAGTAGGCAGCCCCCTCCAGCTTGCTGCTGCCATCACTGTTCTGTATGAAAAAATTAACGGCGCTGGTGAACAGGTTGCCTGCCGCAATCGACATCATGAAGAACGCCATGACAAAGGACTTCATCGTCCTCGGCGCCTGGGTGTAGGAAAACTCCAGCGCCGTGATGGACACCATCACCTCCGCCGAAGTGAGCACCAGGTACGCCAGTAACTGCCAGCCGACCGAGGGCGTGCCGCCCTGGTCGATCTGCACCTGGACCCAGGTGGGAATGGCAAAGGCCAGCACGGTAACGAACATGCCGGCACTGATCTTGCGCAGCTCGGTAAGCTTCCAGAAACGACTGATCGTCGGATAGACCCGGTAGGAAAACAGCGGGATCAGCACCATCACCAGCAGCGGGTTTGCTGCCTGGATCTGTGCCGGCAGCAAATGGATCCCGAACAGTTGCTGGTCCATCTTCTGCGCCTGCAACACCCAGGCCGAACCGGTCTGGTCGAACAGCGCCCAGAACACCGCAATGAACCCGTAGATCAGGCTCAGACGCCCCAGTACACGCAGTCCGTCACCGCTCAGCACTTCGCGAACAAAGTGCATGCCCGCGGGCGGTATGTGCACAAACCGTTTTCGCCCGGACCAGAACACCAGTGTCGCTATCAGCATCAGCACGCCCGGCACACCGAACGCCAGTGCCGGGCCATGGTGCTCCATCAACCAGGGCGTAGCCAGCATGGAAGCGAATGCCCCGAGGTTGATGGAAAAATAGAACCAGCTGAACACACGCGACAGCAGGTGCCGGTTACCCTGGCCGAACTGGTCGCCCACGTGCGCCGACACGCAGGGCTTGATGCCCCCCGCACCGGCGGCAATCAGGCCCAGGCCGATCGCTAGTCCCAGCCGGGTATGATCGAGCGCCAGCGCGAAATGCCCCAGCACATACACCAGTGACAACAGAATAATGGTCCGGTACTTGCCCAGCACGCCGTCCGACAACAGCGCGCCCAGCAGCGGGGTAAAATAGACGGCGGAGACAAACAGGTGGTACCAGCCTTTGGCTTCGGCCTCCCCCATCGTATCCAGGGTGCCGCCGGCATTCAGCAGGTACTGTGTCATGAACACCACCAGGATGGCGCGCATGCCGTAAAAACTGAAGCGCTCGGCGGCCTCGTTACCGATGATATAGGGGATACCGGCAGGAAGCCCGGGGCCGGGTAGCGGAGCAGTACGGTAGGCGGTCATCCGCGGATAATAAGCATTAAACGAGTCGATTTATACGGCGAAGCGGACCCGCGCACACCGTGATCGAGTCGTCACCCCCCTGCCGGACAGCCAATGTTTACCCCGGCTGTTCCCTCCGCATCACTTACGTTCTATATTGGTATCTCGCGAACGGAAAGGACCCGGGTAACCCATGCACACTGCTGAACCGGATTCCAGGCCGGCCATCGTCTTCCTGCACGGCATCCTTGGCGCAGATGTCATCCGCAAGGCGTGGCCGGGGTTCCGCTACTTCCGTGGTATCCGGGAAAGGCTGCAGGCAGCGGGCGCATCCGTTCACTTCCCGCTCACCCCCTCCGCCGCCTCGATTGCCCACCGCGCCGATATTCTGCAGACCTTCATCGCCCGGCTGCAGGCCGATCGTATCCACCTCATCGCCCACAGCATGGGCGGCCTGGATGCACGCTACCTGGTCCACCACTTTGACCCCGCACACCGCATCCGCTCGCTGACGACCATCGGCACACCCCACCGGGGCTCGGAACTGGTGCACTGGGTAGATACCACCCGCGGCCTGGTGCAGTCCTTTGCACGGCATTTCCTCTACCCCGGTATCCTGGAACTGACACCACAGGCCTGTGCACAGTTCAACCAGGACACACCCGATCGCACCGACGTGCTCTACCGCTCCTGGGCCGGTTGTCGACCGGCCGGGGAAATGCCCCTGCTCTACCGCAAGCAGACCCGCATACTGCAACAACAGTCGGGCGACAACGACAGCCAGGTCAGCGTCGCGTCTGCGAAGTGGGGGGAATTCATGGGTACGGTACGGGCAGACCACCTGGAACTGGTTGGCTGGAACCTGGGACTGCCGAAGAAACGTATTCAGCGGCCATTTGAGCACACCGGGTTCTACCAATTACTGGTGCGCGATATCCTGGAACCCGCCCAAGAACCGCCTTGAGCACCAGTGGCTGCTGGTCCGGAACTGAATAACCCGGGCTTCTGCAGTGTTTACCTCTACAAAAACACGGTATATCCGTTCAATCGATATCCAGCCCTGTTATCTCCTCCGCAATTTCTTTTGCAGCCAGTTCATTCCCGAACCCGGACCAGTGCCCGTCGACGTTGAGGTATGTCCCTCTCTTTGACCTGAAGGCGGGATAGAGGTCTACTACATGTATATCACGCTCCCGCAACTTCTGTTTAAGCCCGGAAGCCGCAAGCGCGTATTTATGTATTTTCCTGTAATCTGACAATATTTTCCATTGCGACCACATTCGATCATCCACATCGAATCCCTGCGGAACGATAACAACAGAAAATCCGATGTTATTTTCTCGGGCCAGGTCATTCATCCGATCTATCATTCGTAAGGTATATTGCCCTGTCTGGACAACTGACCTGTTTATTTCCGGATGGCAGAATCTTGTAATAGCATCAACGAGAATATAAGTCCTGAACAGACCCATATCCGGGTGTGTCAACATCCGGTAGAAATCACCCAGATCAAGTTTTGACATTGCCTGGTAACACTTTCTTCCACCACCCTTGCGATCATTTCTCGCCAGCACCAGAGGCAACTTCCCGATATCGAGTTTTTTAAACTGTTCCAGCACGGATTGCTCTCTGAAATGCAGATTGTCTGCCAACCAGACATTGGTTGACCTCTTATACTTCTTTGCAAGATGATAATTTAGTGAGGGCATTAGCACACCCAGCAGGCTGCTTTTAGGTAATGGCGCATACAGCAGGCCCGCAATCCCTCTGTCATCAGCCGGCCTGGACTCCAACAGGTCATTGCCCATGTAAATAAA
>DRQL01000360.1 GCA_011371465.1 Gammaproteobacteria bacterium
CCCGGAAGGATTCGAACCTCCGACCGCCTGGTTCGTAGCCAGGTACTCTATCCAGCTGAGCTACGGGCGCGTGGAAGCGCGGGATTATCCGTTAGTGCCGGAAAAAACTCAAGGTTTGAGTAGAGAAAAAGGGCGCCTGCGGCGCCCTGCGCCGCACTTTGTGCGGCTGGTCGAACCGAAGGGTTCTCTTCAAAATCTCCCTCTCCGCCACATAAAAAAAGCCCCTTACGGGGCTTGTTTTATGTGGCGGAGAGGGAGGGATTCGAACCCTCGATGGGCGATTAACCCATACTCCCTTAGCAGGGGAGCGCCTTCAGCCGCTCGGCCACCTCTCCCTTCTGGCAAACGGACCCTGGATCAGTCCGATGCAGAAGGCGGGTAGAATACCGGCGCTTTGGTGCAAGGTAAAGTCAAATCCTAGTTTTCGGCGGTTTCCACCGGTGTGCTGTCAGCCTGCTGCTCACGCTTGATGCGGTCGTAGATTTCCTCACGGTGCACTGCGACTTCCTTGGGTGCATTGACACCGATGCGGACCTGGTTTCCCTTGACGCCCAGTACGGTAACCGTGACCTCGTCACCAATCATGAGGGTTTCACCAACCCTTCGTGTAAGTATCAACATTCCTAGTATCTCCTTAACCCACTCAATTACCAACCGCTTGCTTGCACAGTCGGCACGTACTCAGGCAATCAACATAATCCTATGTCGGCCACTACCTGCAAAACTAAACACACCTAACAGTTTTTTGTTTTTATTGGGTTTTTAAGAACCGCTATCGGCGGCTTCCGGCAGGTCAGGCAGGGGTGGCCTGATCAAGTTGGAAGGTCTCATGCAGTGCCCGGACACCCAGTTCCAGGTACTTTTCGTCCACCACTACCGAGACCTTGATTTCAGAGGTCGAGATCATCTTTATATTGATGCCTTCCTTTGCCAGGGTCTCAAACATGGAGGACGCAATACCGGCGTGCGAACGCATACCGACACCGACCAACGATATCTTGACGATCTTCGGGTCGCCGACGACCTCGCTGGCTCCCATGCCTCCGGCGACCTCCTGCAGGATTTCCAGGCTGCGCTGGTAATCGTTGCGATGCACGGAAAAAGTAAAGTCCGTGGTCTTGCCGTCCGGGGCCACGTTCTGGATGATCATGTCCACTTCGATATTCGCCGCGGCAATCGGTCCCAGGATCAGGTGTGCAATACCCGGCTGGTCCGGTACACCGAGCGCCGTCAGTTTGGCTTCGTCACGGTTAAAGGCGATCCCTGAAATCAGCGCCTGTTCCATGCCTTCGTCCTCATAGGTAATCAGCGTGCCCTCGCCCTCTTCGAAGCTGGAAAGCACGCGCAGCGGTACATTGTACTTCCCCGCGAACTCGACGGCACGGATTTGTAGCACTTTCGAGCCCAGGCTGGCCATTTCCAGCATTTCCTCGAAAGTAATGCGTTCCAGGCGTCGGGCGTCGGGTTCGACGCGGGGGTCGGTGGTATATACGCCGTCCACGTCGGTGAAAATCTGGCACTCGTCGGCTTTCAGCGCCGCGGCCAGGGCTACCGCCGTGGTGTCGGAACCACCCCGACCCAGGGTAGTGATATTGCCCTTTTCATCCACCCCCTGGAACCCGGCGACCACCACCACATGCTGTGCATCCAGGTCAGCCGCGACGCGATCTGCGTCGATCTCCCGGATTCTTGCCTTGTTATGGGCGTTATCGGTCAGGATATGCACCTGCGCCCCGGTATAGGAACGGGCCAGGCAACCACGCTCCGCCAGCGCCATCGACAACAGGGCAATGGTGGTCTGCTCGCCGGTCGCCAGCAATACATCCAGTTCACGCGGGTTCGGGCTCGCGGACACGGCGTCGGCCAGGCCCAGCAGACGGTCGGTCTCACCGCTCATGGCGGAAACCACCACCACCAGCCGGTGTCCCTGGTCGCGGTAGGCGATGATTTTGTCGGCCACGGCCTGGATCCTTTCCGGGCTGCCGACCGAGGTGCCGCCGTATTTCTGGACGATAAGTGCCATATTCAGGTAATCAACCGGGTAGATCTGCGTGAAAACCGCGCATTAAACACCATATTGGTGCAGGATAAAACCGTTGGATGAAGGTCTAAACCGTCTCTGATGCGGCAATTTGCTGTTTTACCCAGTCAGCGACCGATGCCAGCGCGCTGTCCAGGTTCTCCGGCTGGCTGCCGCCCGCCTGCGCCATATCGGGGCGACCGCCGCCGCGACCACCAACCTGGGTAGCCACGTGGTTCACCAGGTCGCCTGCCTTGATGCGCGCGGTTTCTTCCCGGGTGACTCCGCCAATCAGTACGACCTTGCCGTCATTGACCGCACCCAGCACCACCGCCGCGCTGCCGAGCTTGTTTTTGAGCTGGTCCACGGTTTCCCGCAGGCTTTTCGCATCAGCACCATCCAGTCGGGCAGCCAGCACCTGGATGCCACCTACCTCCTGCGCCTGGCCGGCGAGGTCGCCACCCTGGGCATTGGCCAGTTTGGCTTTCAGTGCGTCCAGCTCCTTTTCCAGTTTGCGGTTGCGTTCCAGCAGCTGGCCAACTTTGGCAGCGGTTTCTTCGCGCCCTGCCTTGACCATGCCGGATACCGCTGCGAGGTTCTTTTCGGTCTCGCCGATATATGCCAGCGCACCGGCGCCGGTCACCGCTTCGATGCGTCGCACGCCGGAAGCGATACCGGTTTCCGAAAGAATCTTGAAAAGGCCGATATCACCGGCGCGGCTGGCGTGGGTGCCGCCGCACAGCTCCACGGAAAAGTCACCGATCGACAATACGCGTACTTCGTCACCGTACTTTTCACCGAACAGCGCCATGGCGCCGGCTTCCATGGCCTCGTCGATGGGCATGACCCGGGTTTCCACCGGGGCATTAGCGCGGATCTGGTCGTTCACCAGGGTTTCAATCTGCTGCAGCTCGTCACTGGTAAGCGGCTGGAAATGCGAAAAATCGAAACGCAGGCGGTCCGGGTCCACCAGTGATCCTTTCTGCTGGACGTGCTCGCCCAGTACCTGGCGCAGTGCGGCGTGCATCAGGTGGGTAGCGGAATGGTTCAGCCGGGTGGCTGCGCGGCGCTGCTCGTCGACCAGCGCCTCGACCCGGTCACCCTGTTTGATTTCCCCCTGCGTCACCAGGCCGATGTGCGCAAACGCGCCACCGCCCTGCTTTTGCGTATCGATGACGCGGAATACCCCGGTGTCACCCACGCGGATTACCCCACGATCTCCGACCTGGCCGCCGGATTCCGCATAAAAAGGGCTGTGGTCGAGAATGACAATGCCTTCTTCGCCACCGTGCAACACGTCAACGGCTTCACCGTCCTTGAACAGCTCAGTCACCGTGGCCGTATCCTGCAAGCGTTCGTACCCGGTGAATTCCGTGCAGCCTTCAATATCGAGACTGCCGGTTTCCAGCGTACCGAAACTGCTGGCGGCACGCGCCCGGTCGCGCTGAGCTTCCATTTCGGTTTCAAAACCCGACATGTCGAGTGTCAGGCCACGTTCACGCGCGATATCCGCGGTCAGGTCGACCGGAAAACCATAAGTATCATACAGCCTGAACACGGTATCCCCCGGGATGACCTTGCCGTCCAGGCCTTTGATTGCGTCTTCGAGGATCTTCATACCGTTATCGAGCGTTTCAGCGAAGCGGGTCTCTTCCTGCTGGAGTACGCGCTCCACCTGCGCCTGTGCCTTCACCAGCTCCGGGTAGGCTTCACCCATCTCGGCGGCCAGCGCCGCCACCAGCCGGTGAAAGAAGGCGTCGCGTTTTCCCAATTTGTGTCCGTGGCGAATGGCGCGGCGGATAATGCGGCGCAGCACGTACCCCCGCCCTTCGTTGGATGGCATGACACCGTCTACGATCAGGAATGCGCAGGCGCGGATATGATCGGCGATCACGCGCAGGGACTTGTCCTGGAGGTCCTTCGCCCCGGTAACCTCCGCCGCGGCCTGGATGAGGCGCTGGAACAGGTCGATCTCGTAGTTGCTGTGCACCCCCTGCAGGATGGCGGCCAGGCGTTCCAGTCCCATGCCGGTATCCACGGAAGGCCGGGGCAGCGGGTTCAGTTCACCGCTGGCATCGCGGTCGTACTGCATGAACACCAGGTTCCAGATTTCGATATACCGGTCACCGTCTTCCTCGGGTGTACCGGGCGGACCGCCGGGCACTTCGGCACCGTGGTCGTAAAAGATTTCCGAACAGGGACCGCAGGGACCGGTATCGCCCATCGACCAGAAGTTGTCTTTTGCACCAATGCGCGAAAAACGTTCTGCGGAAACGCCGATTTCCTGCAGCCAGATATCCGCTGCCTCGTCGTCTTCCTCGTAGACGGTCACCCACAGGCGTTCGGCCGGCAGCTGAAGCGTCTCCGTCAGGAACTCCCAGGCATAACGGATGGCTTCACGCTTGAAATAGTCGCCGAAGCTGAAGTTACCCAGCATCTCAAAGAAGGTGTGATGACGGGCGGTATACCCGACGTTTTCCAGGTCATTGTGCTTGCCGCCGGCCCGCACGCAACGCTGCGAGCTGGCCGCGCGTACGTAGCTGCGCTGCTCCCTGCCCAGGAAGACATCCTTGAACTGCACCATCCCGGCGTTGGTAAACAGCAGGGTCGGATCATTGGCGGGCACCAGCGGGCTGGACGCGACCAGGGTGTGGTCCCGCTGCTGGAAATACTCCAGAAAGGCCTGGCGAATCGCCGTGGTGCTGGTGGTACTGGTCTGGCTGCTCATGGCGCGAAAAGGTACAGGATATTGGACCATATTGCATCCATATCCCGGATTTTCGGGGCCATTCCGGGGGAATCAGCGCGGGTCGAATGCCGCGCGGATCTGCTCGCCGGTGAAGCCCCTGTATTGCAGAAAACGCATCTGCCGGGTGCGCTCCCGGTAGTCCGCCGGAAGGTCGTGTCCAAACCGCTTGTGGCGTTGCCGGACCGCGGAGTCAACCCAGGACTGCGACAGTGCTTCCAGTGGCTGCGCCATCAGTTCGCTGTCGATACCGCGTTCGCGCAACTCGGCCTGTATCCTGGCCGGCCCATAGCCCCGCTCGAAACGGCCGCGCACATAGAGTTCGACAAAACGCCGGTTACTCAGCAGGCCTTCACCGCGCAATTCGTCCAGCACCGCCGCGATGATTTCGTCCGGGAAGGAGCGCGCAACCAGCTTGTTGCGCAACTCCAGTTCACTGTGTTCGCGCCTTGCCAGCAGTCGTAACGCGGTCGCGTACGACTGCTGGTAAAGCTCCGCACGGTCGTCGGTTTCAGCCTGCGGATTCAATGGGCGTAACGTTCGCCGCTTCCGGCTCGACATCCTGGTCCAGCAAGCGGGCGCGCAACTGCTGTTCAATATGCTGCGCAATCTCCGGGTTGTCCTTCAGGAAATTACGCACGTTGTCCTTGCCCTGGCCAATACGGTCGCCGTTATAGCTGTACCAGGCACCGGCCTTGTCCACCAGGCCTTCCCTGACACCCAGCTCGATCAGCTCGCCCTGGCGGGAAATACCCTCGCCGTAGAGGATCTCGAACTGGGCCTGCTTGAACGGCGGCGCCATCTTGTTCTTGACCACCTTGACGCGGGTCTCGTTACCGACGATCTCGTCGCCCTTCTTGATGGCGCCGATGCGACGGATGTCAAGTCGCACGGAGGCATAGAACTTCAGCGCGTTACCCCCGGTGGTGGTCTCGGGATTACCGAACATGACGCCGATCTTCATACGGATCTGGTTGATGAAAATCACCAGCGTGTTGGAACGCTTGATATTGGAAGTCAGCTTGCGCAGCGCCTGCGACATCAGGCGGGCGTGCAGGCCCATGTGCGAATCGCCCATATCGCCTTCGATCTCGGCCTTGGGCGTCAGGGCGGCGACCGAGTCGACCACCACCACATCCACCGCGCTGGAGCGCACCAGCATGTCGGTGATTTCCAGCGCCTGTTCACCGGTGTCCGGCTGGGAAACCAGCAGGTCATCGATCTGGACGCCCAGTTTTTCGGCATACACCGGGTCCAGCGCGTGCTCGGCATCGATGAAGGCGGCGGTACCACCCATTTTCTGCACCTCGGCGATCACCTGCAGGGTCAGGGTGGTCTTGCCGGAAGATTCCGGCCCGTAGATTTCGACCACGCGACCGCGCGGCAGGCCACCGATGCCCAGCGCCACGTCCAGTGCCAGCGAACCGGTGGACACCACGTCAATATCGCGCACGGCACCAACATCACCCATGCGCATCACCGAACCCTTGCCAAACTGTTTCTCGATCTGACCCAGCGCCGCACTGAGCGCCTTGCGTTTGTTATCGTCCATTTAGACTCCTCCGTCTGCTGTCGTCAACTGAGGGGGCCGTTCCCTGCCCCGCGGGTAGTGGTCGTGCACAACCTGGCGGCTTCGCTGCCGATTGCAGCCGAGTATGCACCAGCCTACTGTAAAAATAAACAGTGCCTGCAAAATTATTGTTTACGGGCCGGAAAGTGGCCAGCGCTGCAGCACGTCATAGCGGACACCCTGCTCCGTGGACACGGATTCGGCCAGTACAAAATCCTCTACCTGCCAGCACACCGGCGCCAGTCCCGCCTGTACACGCGGGTTTTTCTCCTTCCGTGACAGCGTTACATGGGGAACATAACGCCGGGTGGGCGCGTCGATCCCGCAGGGCAACAGTGCCGCCTGCAACTGCTCGACCAGCTGCAGCAGGGCCGGCGGTATATGGCTGGTTCCCAGCCACTGCACGCGTGGTTTCGTCCAGCCACCCAGGTAATCCAGCTGCAGTTCAAAAGCCTCGCCCTGCACGGTCCCGGCCGCCTCACGGCAGCAGGCCAGTTCGGCGGCCGTGCGTCCGCCGAGGAACTGCAGCGTCAGGTGCAGGTTGGCATCGGCGACCGGGCGCCGGGTCCACTGCCGCGCAGCGACCGCCAGTTGTTTGCGCACGTCCGCATCGGGCCAGAGTGCAAAAAACAGGCGCCGCGTACCGTCAGCGCCCTTCACGCCCGTTCCAGCAGGCGATGACCCAGGCCGTCCAGCGCCGCTTCCACCGACTGCCTGCGCACCGCGTCACGATCCCCCTGGAACCGGTAGTGGCCCGTTTGCAGCCAGTCTCCGGGGCCGGCCCAGGCGATCCAGACCGTGCCCACGGGTTTGTCGGCCGTGCCGCCACCCGGGCCGGCGATGCCGCTGATGGCCAGCCCCCACCGGGCGTGGCTGTGGCGCAACAGGCCGAGCACCATTTCCTGTACGGTCTGTTCGCTGACCGCGCCAAAGCGCTCCAGCGTAGCCGCTGAAACGCCGAGCAGTTCCTGTTTGGCGGCATTGCTGTAGGTCACCAGGCCACGCTCAAACCAGCCGGAACTGCCCGCCCGGTCGGTACAGACCTTGGCCACCCAGCCACCGGTGCAGGATTCTGCCGTGGCCAGCAATTCGCGCCGCGCCAGCAGCGCTTCGGCCAGTACGGCCACCCGCTGTTCCACCTCAGTTCACTCGCTGTGGATGATCCGGATCGCGCTGCCGACGGCCCAGGACAGGCCGTCCGCCGCCGGCTCCACGCGCACCACTTCGATGCTGGCATCCAGCACCGAGATCAGCGCCTGGCTGGCTTCGATGTGCATTTCCAGGCGGTCACCGGGTTCCAGCCGCTCATCGGTGTGGAACAGTACACCGCAGGCACTCAGGTTGCGGCCCGCCGCCTGGAAACGCCGGCCGCTGTCCGCGTGCTGCAGTACCACCTCGCAGTCCACGGGTACGCGGATAAACCCCCGTTTTTCTTCGTAACCCCGCTGATCCAGATTCATGACCCCTTCCTCCGGTGGGTGCGCAATATGCACTACAGGAGTACCAAAGCACAGGCCGTTTGGCAAGCTGTAGCGGGACGGACAATTGGGCTAGACTGGCCGCCATGTCCGCTACCCCCGAAGCCTGCAAACACACGCCCATGATGCAGCAGTATTTGCGCATCAAGGCGGAGCACCCGGATATCCTGCTGCTGTACCGCATGGGCGACTTCTACGAGCTGTTCTATGAGGATGCGCGCAAGGCGTCGGAACGCCTGGACATTACCCTCACCAGTCGCGGCCAGTCCGCGGGCGAACCCATCCCGATGGCCGGGGTGCCGGTGCACGCGGTCGAACAGTACCTGGCCAAACTGGTACGCCAGGGTGAGTCCGTCGCCGTGTGTGAACAGATCGGTGACCCGGCCACCAGCAAGGGACCGGTGGAGCGCAAGGTGGTGCGCGTCGTCACCCCCGGCACTCTGACCGACGAAGCGCTGCTGCCGGAGCGGCGCGACAATCTGCTGGTGTCCCTGCACTGCGACGAGGAAGGGTTTTTCGGCGTGGCTGCGCTTGACCTGTCGGCGGGACGCTTCGTGGTCCAGGAGTTCAGCGGCGAAGACACCCTGCTGGGTGAAATCGAACGCCTGCAGCCCGCCGAGCTGCTGCTCAGTGAAGATCTGTCCCTGCCGGACGCGCTGCAGCGGCGTGACGGGCTGCGCCGGCTGGCCCCCTGGCATTTCGATACCGAGAGCGCCGCGCGCCAGCTCAACCAGCAGTTCGGCACCCACGACCTGAGCGGTTTCGGCTGCCAGGACATGCCGGTCGCCGTGGCTGCGGCCGGTGCCCTGTTGCACTACGTCAAGGACACCCAGCGCGCGGCCCTGCCCCACCTGCGCGGCCTGCGCACCGAGCTGCACGAGGACAGCGTGGTCATGGACGCCGCCACGCGCCGCAACCTGGAACTGGACCAGGCGCAGTCCGGGCAGAAAGCGCACAGCCTGATCGCCGTGCTGGACAAAAGCGTGACCGCCATGGGTGGCCGCATGCTGCGCCGCTGGCTGCACCGCCCGCTGCGCGATCGCGCCATCCTGGCGCGGCGCCACCAGTGCCTGGAATCCCTGTTACAGGCACGCCTGTTCGAGGCGCTGCGCGAGCAATTGCGCGGCAGCTGCGACCTGGAACGCATCCTGTCGCGTATCGCCCTGAAATCGGCCCGGCCGCGTGACCTGAGCGCCCTGCGCGATACGCTGGCACGACTGCCCGGGCTGCAGGCGCTGTTGCGCGGCGACAACGACCCGTTGCTGGGCGAACTCTCCGGCCGCATCCAGGAACATCCCGGCATCCACAAGCTGCTGCGCCGGGCCCTGCCCGACATACCGCCCGCGCTGGTACGCGACGGCGGCGTCATCGCCGTGGGCTACGATGCGGAACTGGATGAACTGAAGCGTCTCAGCGAACAGGGCGACCAGGTGCTGCTGGAAATGGAAGCACGGGAACGGGAACGCTCCGGCATCAGCAACCTGAAAATCCGCTACAACCGCGTGCACGGCTACTACATCGAGGTCAGCCGCGGCCAGTCCGACCGGGTGCCGGACGACTACCAGCGCCGCCAGACACTGAAGGGTGCGGAACGGTTCATTACCCCCGAGCTAAAATCCCACGAGGAGCGGGTGCTGAGCGCCCGCAGCAAGGCGCTGGAGCGCGAAAAAGCGCTCTACGCCGAACTGCTGGACAAGCTGCTCGAAGACCTGAAGCCCCTGTCGGGCTGCGCGGAGGGTCTGGCTGAACTGGACGTGTTGACCACCCTGGCGGCACGTGCCGATGCCCTGAACTGGTCACGCCCGACGCTGGTCGAGCAACCCGGCATCCGCATCCGCGGCGGCCGCCACCCGGTGATCGAACAGGTCAGCGAGGATCCGTTCGTGCCCAACGACGTGCAACTGGACGACGAGCGGCGCCTGCTGGTGATCACGGGTCCCAATATGGGCGGCAAATCCACCTACATGCGCCAGACTGCGCTGATCGTACTGCTGGCCTGCATGGGCAGCTTCGTACCCGCCGATCAGGCCGAGATCGGCCCCATCGACCGGATTTTTACCCGCATCGGCGCTTCCGATGACCTCGCCAGCGGGCGTTCGACCTTCATGGTGGAAATGACCGAGACCGCCAACATCCTCAACAATGCCAGCGACCGCAGCCTGGTACTGATGGACGAAATCGGCCGCGGCACCAGCACCTACGACGGGCTGGCGCTGGCCTGGGCCGTGGCGCGGGAACTGGGCCAACTGCGCGCCTTCACCCTGTTTGCGACCCACTATTTCGAACTTACCGGCCTGCCGGAGGAATTGCCGGCCACCGCCAATGTGCACCTGGATGCCGTCGAGCACGGCGAACGGATCGTGTTCCTGCACACCGTGAAAGACGGCCCGGCCAGCCGCAGTTACGGACTGCAGGTGGCCGCACTGGCCGGGGTACCGGAGCACGTGCTGGAACAGGGACGCAGCATTCTGCAGAAACTGGAAAGCGAACCCCTGCACGCCCCGCTGCAGAACGACCGGCCGGCGCCGCAGATCGACCTGTTTGCCCGCCGGGAAGAGTGTCCGCTGGTGGATGCCTTCCAGGGCATCAAACCCGACAGTCTGACCCCGCTGCAGGCACTGGAGCTGCTGTACAAGCTGAAGCAGATGGCGGAAGACGCCGCACCATAAAAAACGGGTCCTTTTCAGGACCCGTTCTGTATGGATTCCAGCCGGCCTATTTTGAAACCGGTATGGGCGCCTTCTCCCTGGGCACTTCCTCGTGTACTTCGACCTCCTCGATCGCCGATACCTCGACTTCCGTACGCCGGTTGGGCGCCAGGCAATCGATCAGCGCCTGGCCGCGGATACCCGGGCACTCCACCACCGGGTTGGCCGAACCCAGTCCTTTGGTTTCGATATAGGCGGGAACCACACCTTTGGCGACCAGGTAGCTGCGCACCGACTCCGCACGCCGTTTCGACAGCGCCAGATTGTAGGCATCGTCACCGATGCGATCGGTGTACCCGGTAATCTCGATTTTCTGCTCCAGCAGGATGGCCGCGGTCAGGTTGCTCACCAGGTCGTCGAGCAGCGCAGCGCCGTTATCCGAGATCGCATCGCTGTCGAAACCGAACAGGGCGTCCGCCTGCAGGTGTACCGGGTTGCGTTTCATGCGGATAACCACATCCACCGCCGCCAGGTCGACGCCGTCACGTCTGGCCACGATCTCCGGGTCGCACTCTATGATGGCATTGGGTATGGACCAGCGCTTGGTGTGCATACAGTCGCCATAACCGGTGCGCACCGCTGTTTTACTGCTGTCGTCCACGTATCCTTCTGACGCCTGCGCCCATCCGCTTGCCAACCCCAGAGCTGCCAGCACACACGCTTTTGC
>DRQL01000361.1 GCA_011371465.1 Gammaproteobacteria bacterium
AGGAATATACCGGGCGTCCGGCCTGCTTGGGTACGAAGTAGTACATCATGCCCAGGAAACCGGCGGTGAGGAAGAAGCCCACCGCGTTGTGCCCGTACCACCACTGCACCATGGCGTCGATGGCACCCGGGTAGACAGAATAGGATTTGGTCAGGGATACCGGTATTTCCGCGCTGTTGACAATATGCAGGACGGCGATCGTCAGGATAAATGCGCCGTAAAACCAGTTGGCGACATAGATGTGTTTCACCCGCCGCTTCATGATCGTGCCGAAAAATACGATGGCATAGGACACCCAGACCACGGCGATCAACAGGTCGATCGGCCACTCCAGCTCGGCGTATTCCTTGCTGGTGGTTATGCCCAGCGGCAGCGTGACGGCCGCCAGTATAATAATCAGAGTCCAGCCCCAGAAAGTGAAAGCCGCCAGCTTGTCCGAGAACAGTCGTGTCTGGCAGGTGCGTTGTACGACGTAATAGGAGGTGGCAAACAGGGCCGAGCCGCCGAAGGCGAAAATGACGGCATTGGTATGTAAAGGCCGCAGTCGGCTGAACGTGAGCCAGGGCAGGTCCATGTTAAGTTGCGGCCATACCAGTTCCGCGGCTATAAAGACGCCGACCAGCATACCGACGATGCCCCAGACGACGGTCATCACGGTGAACTGGCGTACAACCTTGTAGTTATACGTTGTCTGTGAGTCCATAGCGTTTTCCTGTGGGTTGGTTGAGTGTGTTCAGGTAAAAAGGCAGCGGCCTCCGGACCGCTGCCTTCGGGTATCGCTCAGAATTTTTTACCGACACCGAGCATGAATACCCAGGGATTGATATCGACATCGGCCTTGCCCGCGAGAGACGGGTCACCCAGCACACCCTTCGACCGGGCAGTGGTTTCGATGTTGACGTACCAGACCTGCGCGCTGAGCAGGTAGTCATTGGCGAGGGTGTAATCAAGGCCCAGTTCGCCCGCCAGACCCCAGCTGTTCTCGAGGTCGACGCTGCTACCGCCCAGCGTGCTGTTGTTCTTGGTGCTCTCATCCCAGAAGTAAGTGTAGTTGATACCGGCACCGATGTAAGGATGGAAGTCCGGGCCGGTGTCAAAGTGGTACTGGAGCGTCAGGGTTGGTGGCAGTGCCTTGGTATCGGCGACCTTGTCGTCATTGGCCAGTGCACCCTTGTCGCCTTCGATATCGACGGTGAACGGGTATACACCGAGCAGGCCGACGCCGATATGGTCGGTCACCAGGTAGGAAAAGGAGATGCCCAGCGTATCGGCGCTGTCTACCTTGACCGAGGTGCCCGGCAGGTTGGAAAAGTCGTCCGCGCTGTCATCCGGCTCCAGGTGTGCCCAGCCGGCGCGAGCGATGAAATCACCGGCCTCGTAGGCGCTGACCGGAGCAGAAGCGCAGGTGGCCGCCATTGCCGCAACCAGTGCGGCGCTTTTGAGTGTATTCATTGGTAGAGATCTCCCAGTGCGTATTGAAAACCGGGGGTCAACTCTGAGGGTTGAGCGGACTGGCCGCATTGACGCAGATCAAATGTCTATTAGCAGAAGCTTAAATTTGTGGGGTGTGCGCCGGGCGCCGGGTGTGCCTTACTGCCCGGAGGATTCCTGCGGTGGTTGCTGTTCGCTGCAATGGGCCCCGGAATAGGCGCAGAGCTTTTCCCGGTCCAGCAATTCGATGTGCTTGCGGTCGACCCGCAGCAGCCCGTCGTTCTGGAAGCGCGTGAACAGGCGGCTGACGGTTTCCAGCGCCAGGCCGAGGTAGTTGCCGATATCGCTGCGTGACATGCTGAGGTTGAACTGTGTGGCCGAAAAACCACGCCGGCGGAAACGGTTGGAGATGCTGATGAGGAAAGCCGCCAGCCGCTGTTCGGCGGATTTCTGGCCCAGGATCACCATGTTCTGTTCATCATCACGGATTTCCTGGCTCATGACGCGCAGCAGCTGGTGCTGCAGGCCGCTGATCTGGCTGCTCAGGGATTCCAGGTCGGTAAAGGGGATTTCGCAGACGCTGGTGGTTTCTAGCGCCTTGGCAGCCAACGGGTGCTGGTTTTCCGAAATGGCGTCGAGGCCCACCAGCTCACCGGGCAACTGGAAACCCATCACCTGTTCATGGCCGCCTTCCGAAGTGGAATAGGTTTTCAGCGAACCGGAACGCACTGCGTAGATCGACTGAAACCGGTCCCCGACGCGGAACAGGTGTTCACCGCGCGCCAGCGGGTGTTTGCGGTCAATGATGGAGTCCAGGCGTTCGAGGTCGTCGCGGTCAATACCGACCGGCAAACAGATTTCCTTGAGGCTGCACGCCTTGCAGGCAACCCGGATATCCCTCAGTGATACAACCGATTCAAGCTTTCGAGTAGGCATGGAAAAAACACGTTCGCTGCGCTGGTTCCCCATTGGATCAAATTCATTGATCTATATCAATATTTAAAGAAGTTTATAATAGCGGTTCTCTAGCCGGCGGATTTCAGCTAGGATGCAAACCAGGTATGACCCTCTGATTTGATTGAATAAAAATGACTGACCGAAAAGCGCAGCTGGAGCGCAACACGCTGGAAACGCAGATCGCAGTAGCCTTGGATCTGGACGGCAGCGGCAAAACCAGCCTGGATACCGGTGTGCCATTTCTCGAGCACATGCTCGACCAGGTCGCCCGTCACGGGCTGCTGGATGTATCCATTAAGGCCAAAGGGGATTTACACATCGATGCCCACCATACGGTGGAGGATATCGGCATCGCTCTGGGCCAGGCGTTTGATCAGGCGCTGGGCGACAAAAAAGGTATCCGGCGCTACGGGCACGCCTACGTGCCGCTCGACGAAGCCCTGTCGCGCGTGGTGATCGATTTTTCCGGCCGCCCGGGACTGGAATACCATGCCCGCTTTGCGCGTGCGCGCATCGGTGACTTCGACGTGGACCTGTTGCACGAATTTTTTCAGGGTTTCGTCAATCATGCCCGGGTGACGCTGCACATCGATTGCCTGCGCGGAGACAATGCGCACCACGTTGCCGAAACCGTGTTCAAGGCCTTCGGCCGGGCTATCCGCATGGCGGTTGCGCCGGATGAACGCATGGCCGGGATGATGCCGTCCACCAAGGGGAGCCTGTAGCTCAACGAGTGCCGCGCCCGACGCGGCGACCGGTTACACAGCATGTCATCGATTGCCATCATTGATTACGGAATGGGGAACCTGCATTCCATTGCCAAGGCGGTGGAACACGTGGCACCCGAAGCGCGCGTGCGGGTCAGTGCGAAATCCGCTGAAATACTCGCGGCTGACCGGGTCGTGTTTCCCGGTGTGGGTGGCATCGGCCACACCATGCAGGAGCTGGAACGCACCGGGCTGGGCGAGGTTGCCCGTGAGGCGGCCGGGGACAAACCCATGCTGTGTATCTGCGTGGGCATGCAGGCCCTGTTCGAGCGCAGCGAGGAGAATGGCGGCACGGCCTGCCTGGGCCTGGTGCCCGGCGAGGTGCGGCGTTTCCCGGAAGGGATGTCCGCTGCCGACGGCAGCAAGCTGAAGGTGCCGCACATGGGCTGGAACCAGGTCCACCAGCAACCGCACCCGCTGTGGGAGGGGATCGCACAGGACAGCCGCTTCTACTTCGTGCACAGTTACTACACCGTGCCTGCCGCGCAGGAGTTGTCGGCGGCGACGACCGATTACGGCATCGGGTTCTGCTGTGCACTGGCCCGCGAAAACCTGTTTGCGGTACAGTTCCACCCGGAGAAGAGCCAGCGCGCCGGTCTGGCCCTGCTGGAGAACTTCAGCCGCTGGGACGGCAGTAGCTGATGATCACTATGTTCAACCGAAACCGTGCAATGAGGATAGAAGCATGTTGCTGATTCCCGCCATCGATCTCAAGGATGGCAAATGCGTGCGCCTGCGCCAGGGCCGCATGGAAGACGAAACCGTGTTTGCCGATGATCCGCTGGTCATGGCGCAGCGCTGGGTGGACGCGGGCGCGCAGCGCCTGCACCTGGTCGACCTGAATGGTGCCTTTGCCGGGAAACCGGTGAATGCCGATGCCGTGCACCGTATCGCCGAAGCGTTTCCCGAGGTGCCCATCGAGGTGGGGGGTGGGATACGCGACGAGGATACCGTGCAGCTGTACCTCGACGCGGGCGTGCAGTACGTCATCATCGGCACCCGCGCCGTGAGCGCACCGCACTTTATCAACGACCTGTGCCTGGAATTCCCGGGTCATATCATCGTCGGCCTGGATGCGAAAGACGGCAAGGTGGCGATTGACGGATGGTCCAAGCTTTCCAACCACGACGTCATCGACATGGCGCAGCATTTTGAACGCGATGGCGTGGAAGCGATCATCTACACCGACATCAGCCGGGATGGCATGATGCAGGGCGTCAATGTCGAGGCCACCGTACGGCTGGCCAGCGAAATCAGTATTCCCGTCATTGCCTCGGGCGGCATCAGCACGCTCGATGACATCCGGGCATTGCAGGCCGTGGCGGACGAGGGCATCACCGGCGTCATTATCGGCCGCGCCCTGTACGAAGGTACGGTCGATCTCGCCGAAGCACAGAAGCTGGTCGACGGCTGATCCCGTGTCGCTGGCAAAGCGCATAATTCCCTGCCTGGACGTCGATGGCGGTCGCGTCGTCAAGGGTGTGCAGTTTGTCGATATCCGTGATGCCGGTGACCCGGTCGAAATCGCACGCCGCTATGACCAGGAGGGCGCTGACGAACTGACCTTCCTGGACATTACTGCCAGCCACGAGCAGCGGGAAACCATGGTGCACGTGGTGGAGCAGGTGGCCGGCGAAGTGTTTATTCCATTGACGGTCGGCGGCGGTATCCGCGAACTCGCCGATATCCGCCGCATGCTCAACGCCGGTGCTGACAAGGTGGCCATCAATACCGCTGCGGTCTTCAACCCGGAATTTGTGCGCGAAGCCGCAGACAAATTCGGTTCGCAGTGTATCGTGGTGGCCATCGACGCCAAACAGGTCGACCCGGGCACGGGCAGTACGCCGCCGCGCTGGGAGATCTTCACCCACGGCGGGCGCAAGCCCACCGGCATCGATGCCGTGGCATGGGCAAAAAAAATGGTCGACTACGGCGCCGGCGAAATCCTGCTGACCAGCATGGATCGCGACGGCACCAAAAACGGCTTCGACCTGGCGCTGACACGCGCGGTGTGCGAAGCCGTGGACGTGCCGGTTATCGCCTCGGGTGGAGTGGGCACGCTCGAACATCTTGCCGAAGGGGTGCTCGAGGGAGAGGCCGATGCCGTACTGGCAGCGAGTATTTTCCACTTTGGCGAATACAGCATTGCCGAGGCCAAGCGGCACATGGCAGCGCGTGGTATCGAGGTGAGACTGTGAAAGGGTCCCCTGTGCCGCTGCGCGCCGCTGTGATGGTTCGCCGGCCTTTTTCTGCATCCCTGCGTGGCCGGTAAGATGTCGGCGTGGCTGGACGACATAAAGTGGAATGAGGACGGCCTGGTGCCCGTCATTGCCCAGGATGCCGAAGATGGCCGGGTACTGATGCTGGCCTGGATGAACCGCGAGGCCCTGCAGTTGACCGCGCGGGACGGGTACGCGGTGTACTGGTCGCGATCGCGCCGGAAACTGTGGCACAAGGGCGAAGAGTCCGGGCATCAGCAGCAGATCCGCGAGATTCGCCTGGATTGCGATAACGATGTCATTATCCTGCAGGTCGAACAAAAGGGTGGCATTGCCTGTCACACTGGCAGGCGCAGCTGTTTTTTCCGGCGCCTGGAAGACGGGCAGTGGCGGACTGTGGAGCCGGTATTGAAGGATCCCACTGAAATGTACGGGAAAAACTGATGTCGGATACCATTATTCGCCAGCTGACAAAGGTGCTGGAAGCGCGCCGGCAGGCCGACCCGGAGAGTTCGTATGTCGCCGGCCTGTACCAGAAAGGGCTGGATACGATCCTGAAAAAGGTGGGTGAGGAAGCCACCGAGACGGTCATCGCCGCCAAGGGCGGCAATACCGACCAGCTGGTTTATGAAACGGCGGATTTGTGGTTTCATACCTTGGTATTACTGGTCCACCAGGGCGTGGACCCCGAGAACGTACTGAAGGAACTGGAACGTCGCTTCGGCCTGTCGGGCCTGGACGAAAAGGCGGCGCGCAAGGATTCCTGAGCATTCAGGGGGCAGACCCGGTGTCTGGTCCCGTTACAGGAGAGTTTTATGGGTATCAGTATCTGGCAGCTGTTGATCATTCTTGCCATTGTCCTGGTGTTGTTCGGCGCCAAACGCCTGCGAAACGTGGGCGGTGACCTGGGCGGTGCAATCAAGGGGTTCCGGCAGGCCATGAAAGAGGAAGACGACACCAAGACTGGCGGCGGCAAACTGGAGGACCAGGGCAGCAGTAACGTGATCGAGGGTGAAGTGACCTCCAAGAAACAGGACAAGGTCTGAGCCTGCAGGGTGAGCGGCGATGTTCGACATCGGCTTCTGGGAACTGGCGGTAATTGGCGTGGTAGCCCTGTTGGTGATCGGGCCGGAACGCCTGCCGCGCGTGGCGCGTACCACCGGCCTGTGGGTGGGGCGCGCACGTCGGTTCGTTTCCGGCGTAAAGGCTGACATCGATCGTGAAATCGCTGCAGACGAACTGAAAAAGGCGCTGGCAAAACAGGCGCAGTCGCCCGCCCTGTATGACATTGTCGAAGAGACCAGACAGACCATCCGGAGTGCCGGCGAGGCCCTGGATGAAACGGCGCCGGCAACGGCAGAACAGGAAAACAAAGCCGTGACGCAAAAACCGAATGACGCAAGCGGATAACAATCAGCCGCCTGAGGACGGTGACGAACAGCCCTTTATCTCCCACCTGATCGAATTGCGTGATCGCCTGCTGCGCGTCGTGCTGGCCGTTATCGTGATTTTCCTGGGCCTGGTGCCGTTTGCCAACGGCTTGTTCACGCAACTCGCCGGTCCCCTGATGGCGCACCTGCCGGAAGGCAGTTCCATGGTGGCCATCGACGTCGCTTCCCCCTTCTTTACACCTTTCAAACTGGCGCTGGTACTGTCGATCTTTATTGCCATGCCGTTTATCCTGTACCAGGTCTGGGGTTTTATTGCGCCCGGCCTGTACCTGCACGAGCGCCGGCGTACCCTGCCGCTGCTGGTTTCGAGCACGGCCCTGTTCTATCTCGGCGCCGCCTTTGCCTATTTTGCGGTGTTCCCGCTGGTGTTTGGTTTTCTGACCAGCACGGCGCCGCAGGGTGTCGAGGTGATGACCGACATCAGCCGTTACCTCGATTTTGTGC